>JAZNQW010000061.1:0-10581 GCA_045590435.1 Alphaproteobacteria bacterium
GACCAAATTGACTAGAGTCCATTTTGTCAAATGTTTCACGTGAAACATTCGGATAACTCATAAGATCAAACAGGCTTTTCTTACCTTTATGCTTAACATTTATTCCTAGCGATTCTATAACCGGATATGGAATAATTTGCGTTTTGCAATATTCCGACAACGCCTGAATTTGCTGCATTTTTTCTTTAAATACACTGTATCTGTTTTCACTGACGCAACCAATTTCATAACCCAATTCGGTCAGTCGTGCGTCGGCATTATCAGCGCGCAAAACCAAGCGATATTCAGAGCGCGACGTAAACATACGATATGGCTCATCAACCCCTTTTGTAATTAAATCATCTATCATAACGCCGATATAACCTTGGCTTCGATCAATGTAAAATTCTTTTTGCCCGCCATTTGCTTTCAATGCCGCATTCACACCGGCAACTAAACCTTGCGCTGCCGCCTCTTCATAACCGGTTGTGCCGTTAATTTGTCCGGCCAAATATAAGCCCGGCACTTTCTTAACCTGCAAACAATGATCCAACTCTTGCGGGTCCACAAAATCATATTCAATCGCATAGGCAAAGCGTAAAATCTCAACCTGTTCCAACCCTTCCATGGTGTGAATAAAAGCATCTTGCACATCTGCCGGCAATGAGGTTGAAATACCGTTCGGGTAAACCACATTCGTATGATAACCTTCGGGTTCAAGGAAAATTTGGTGCGAAGTTCTATCGGCAAAGCGCACCAATTTATCTTCAATACTCGGACAATAGCGCGGTCCGCGACCAACAATTAACCCTGAAAACAAGGCACATTTTTCAAAGTTATCGCGTATAATTTTATGTGTTTTCTCGTTTGTATGTGTTATACCACAATCGATTTGCGGATTAGTTAACCGCTCGGTTAAGAATGAGAATGGTTGAGGATTAGCATCTCCGGCTTGTTTTTCTAGAATATCCCAATTAATTGTATCGCCATTTAAGCGCGCCGGTGTGCCGGTTTTGAGACGACCAATTTTAACACCTTTTTGCTTTAAATACGGTGTTATTCCGGCACAGGCAATTTCGCCGACACGACCACCAACCGTTGCCTGATGGCCGGTAAACATAACTCCGTTCAAAAATGTGCCGGTGGTTAAAACAACAGCCGTAGCATTAATCACTTCACCGCTTGCAAGCATCACCCCTGTTACCGTATCATCCTCAAAAGTTAAACCTTCGGCCGCAGCCTCCATAATTTCCAGATTAGGTGTATTTTGCAGTGCCTCAAGTATATATTTTCGATATAAATCGCGATCTGCTTGCGCACGCGGTCCACGAACTGCCGGTCCTTTCGATAAGTTAAGCATTCTGAATTGAATGCCGGCTTTATCTATAACGCGTGCCATTAAACCGTCAAGTGCGTCAATTTCCCGCACCAGATGGCCTTTTCCCAATCCGCCTATTGCCGGATTACACGACATTTCGCCAATAGTTGAAATTTTATGGGTTATCAGCAGGGTTTTAGCCCCCATTCGTGCCGCAGCCGCACACGCTTCGCATCCGGCATGGCCACCACCGACAACAATAACATCATATTTTTTATTCATCTTTGCCTCATTAAAATCTGTGTTAATTAATCATATTTATTTTAAAATTGCAATAGTTTACCATTATTTTTTTGCGTTTTGATTCAATTCAGGTCAACCTTATGTTTTTCAGCGCCAACAGAATTTTAAATACACCGTTTTTCAATAAATAATGAGTCAAATCAAATCATTGAATCGGCCAAATTAAGAAATTGATTCAACAAAACACTTTAAATACATTGTTTCAGAATCAAAAATTATTTTTCACTTCAACACAAATCAGAATGCCGATTTTCAAATTTTAAATCGATAAAACGTAAAATTATCGGCAAAAAAATTTTTCCAAGCCGACAACAGAAAAACAAACTAAGAACAAATTTAAATACAGTGATTCGAAAATATTAATGAGTCAATTCAAAAGTTTGAATCGGTAAAATTAAAATTTTGATTCAAGTTTTACAGTACATATAGTTTAAATACAGCGATTCATTTAGATTTTTCAGGAAGATTAAGATTTGATAACCGTGTAGAAACCACTACATAAGAAGAAGAAAAACAACAAGCAGAAAGCCATTAGACGAGGTTTTATTATTTACCGATACAAAAGCTACTGAAGATTTTATCTAAAATTTCATCCACTTCAACACGGCCGGTGATTTTACCGATTGCACGGCAAGCCAAACGAATATCTTCCGCAGCCAGTTCAATTTCTTTATTAAGATGAAACCGTTCTAAATTTTCAAGACACTCCATTAAAGATTCACGATAACGCTGACGCGTGATTAAACCGGACGGAGCTTGCGCAATCATGGCACTGAAATAGTCATAAATTCTGTCAGTAATCAGTGCAATATTTTCTTGATATTTCGCCGAGATCAAAACGCATCCTTGTGTACTTAATGTTTTACGCTCATCCGACGTTAATTTATCAGTTTTATTTGCCACCAATAAGTAATTGTTTTCAGATTCCAAATACTGTGCAAAAATTTGCGGTGTATCGGTTGTGGCGTCAAACATAAACAGCTTAAAATCAGCCTCGGCAATTTTTTCATGCGCTAAACGAATGCCAATTTGTTCCACGACATCATCAGACTGACGCAAACCGGCCGTATCAGAAAAAATAACCGGCACACCTTTTAAATCAACATAAGTTTCTATCACATCACGGGTGGTGCCGGCAATATCCGACACAATCGCCACATTACGCTTAGCAATGGCATTAATTAAACTGGACTTACCGGCATTGGTTGGACCGGCAATAACCACACGAAAACCATCGCGCAACCGCTCTTCAACATTGTTGTTTTTCAAATGTTGCTCAATAGCTTTTCTCAGTCCAAAAACACTGTTTTCTATTTCTTGAACGGTGTTCTCCGGAATATTTTCATCAGGAAAATCAATATACGCCTCGATATGTGAAAGCGTTGAAACAAGCCGATTTCGCCAATCATCATACAAAGAAAACAGTGTTCCGCCCATTTGTTGCAGCGCCACTTTTTGTTGCAAGGCGGTTTCGGCGTCAATCAAATCAGCCAAACCATCAGCTGCGGTTAAATCCATCTTGCCGTTATAAAAGGCACGACGCGAGAACTCACCGGCCTCAGCTAATCGGAAATTCGGCAGAGCGGACAAAGACTCAATAATGCTACGAATAACGGCTTTAGAGCCGTGACAATTGATTTCAACCGTATCCTCACCGGTAAATGAATGCGGCGCACGAAACGCTACAATCATGCAGTTATCCAAAATTTGTCGGGCAGTTTGTTGGGCAAATTGCAGTACCCCCTCCCCGTTTATTTTGTTCGCTTCGCTCTCTGCGGCGAACATTCGACCCTTTTCTGCTTCGCTTTGTCGAAGTTTGCCTGCGTTCGCTTCGCTCTCTGCGGCGAACATTCGACCAAATTGACTAGAGTCCATTTTGTCAAATGTTTCACGTGAAACGTTTCGGTAAATCGGCGTGTAATACATTTTACGACTCACAACGTTTTCAGGTAAAATATCTGTCATGTACTCAAACACTTTAAAAGCATCAACACCGGAAATGCGTATAACCGCTACGCCGGATTTTCCAAACACCGTTGACAGAGCATATATCGTTTTGTTATCCATTTTGAGTCCTGAAATTACACATTAAAATTAAGGCCGTTTTTTTGACTCTGGAGTGAGGTCGGCAAATTTTACGAGTAAAATATCATTTTTTGCAAAATAGTCAACCCAAAACGCATTTAACGGGGTCGAATTTTGGAGCGACTTTTAATTAGGTGTGACGGCATAATGCGAAACGGAAGAGATAATTGACATCTTAACTTATTTTATGTATGCTGGAAACTGTTTCTGAGCTCATGATGGGATGATGAAAAATGGTTAGTTTTACTGATATAATCAATTTTAAGTATGATGCGGATGACGTTGATAAGGACATTAAGCAGCTTCTGAAAACCGGCGAATTTCATCCGGCTTACGCCGATGTAGTGCGAGAATTTTTAGCTCCGGAAATTGCAAATTGTAAAAAGTCCGTTGATGATAACACTCACCATCTGCAAGTGCATATTCACGGCCCAATGTGCGAAGATGCTTTAACCCGCACACCTCAAGAACTTAATCCGGAATTGGATTGGTTAGGCTTTAATGAAGAAAAACGTAAATTCTGGTACGATTATTTCGTGCATCCGAAATTCGGTCGGCAAAAAACACCGCCTTTATCAATTTTGCAAAACGGCGATAAAAAATTGATTATGTATCCGTTTGGCTTATCGAGAGATGCTTTCTATAGCGTTTATACCGAAATTCACGAACTCATGCATGGAATGCAAGCTAAATATGATGATGCCCAAAAGGAAGACGAATATCGCAAAGAGCATTATGAACTTTTGTATCAAGGCAAATCGCGTGACGAGGCAAAAGCTATTCAGGCGGCCGAAAATCCGCACTTAAAAAAAGATACGCATTACGGACGGTGCGTTAGGGAAATGCAGGCAAATTCGGCGGCAACAACATATATGATGCTTAAAGCGGTGCAAACCGGCGATAAAAATTTGATAGCTAAAGTTGAAAAGCGCCTGCTTAATGAATCGGCTTCCATGTCCGGCGCCTTAATGAATGAGCGTTTAGGTTTGGCATATTTTGAATATCCGGCAACAAAAAAGATTATTGAAGAAGTTAAACAAGGTAAATGTGCGCACTTATTAAACGAAGACGGCTTATTAAACTGGTCGGAACTTTATAAATATACCAAAGATAAGGTTGCCGAAATGGGCTATAGTAAAGAAGATATGAATGAGTCGCTTAATACGGCTAAAATGCTGAAAGAAATCAAAGCCAAGCATCCGGATAATAAAGAAGAATTTTTATCCGCCATAGAAAAAGAAGCCCTGAATATGCCGCATCCGCACAATAAAATATTTAGCCAATTTGTTGAGGCTGAGCGTGACTACACGCCGGATTCTTCACAGAATTTGCATCGATTTTATGATTATTTGGGTGTAAAAGACAATCGAGAAGCACTGCTTCAAAAGGCAGACAGCAAAAATGTGCCGCATATTGATGAATACCGTGCGATTTATCAGCAAAGTAAAAATGGCAAAAATACGAATATTTCTGCCATTCTGCAAAGTTTACGCCAAAGAAAGTTATAAAACGTAAAAATCTTGAGGCCATTTTCAGAGACTTTAATTTATAGTTTACTATTCTTACAGTACTTTATACATACTAAAGTAAGGAGATTACATATGGACTTAGTTATCAGAATTATGGATAAAAATGATACTATAGCCAGCATTTTGCAATTTCAAACAGATAAAACTTCAGAATACTGGCGAAACCGGTTATTTGAAATATATCCTTGGTTAGACAAGGAAAAATGTGCTGATTTGGCTTGGAAAGACAGAGAACAATATCTGATATCTGAGTTGTCAGCTTATTACGACAAGATACAGCTTAATCTGCAAAATAAACTCTCAATATCACAGAATGTGTGGCTGAAAAATAAAGAAAATATAAATGATATCTATTCAAAAGTTTTTGATATCGATTGTCATAATTTATTAAACAATATTGTTGCTGAAATTTCGTTAAATCCAATATGTCCCAGAAATCTTAAGCAAACAAGTTTTTCTTTTTTCTGGGCGTCTGATGATAATAATTTTATGAAAACAACACTTCATGAAATGATTCATTTTGTGTGGTTTCATATATGGCAGAAACATTTTGGGGATAATGAGAAAGAATATGAAAGTCCAAGCCTAAAATGGATTTTAAGCGAAATGATGATTGATACATTTGTAAAAATGACAGAAATTGGAACCTTGTATCCGGAACCTTATAAGCAACAGCCTGCATATAAATATTTTTATAGCATGAATATCAATGATACACCAATTTTGATGCTTTTATCTGAAATTAAAGAGAAATCCGATAGTATACGACAATTTATGGAAGTTGCCTATCAATTTTGCTTGGAGAATGAAGAAGCCATCCAAAAGCAAATGCGATAGTAAATTAATATCGTAAGAAAAATAAAAAACGTTGATACTTATAGGCTAAGAAACGAAATACTTAATAAGTATGTGCATCTCGTGAATTACAAACTCATCTTCTTTGAGTATCTCCTACATATTTCCGATATTTTTGACGCTGACAGCATAAATATATCACAAAGCAATATAAAGCGCAATACATTTAGTAGATTTTATTTTTGGTAATTTGTATCTGTTTCTGATTCAATATTTCTCTTTGATAGCTACCGGCGAAATTTTCTAAAACTTTGGCGACTTCCGGCTTAAATGACGTTTTTGTGTTCTTCAATGATGTCATATCTTTGTCGCGCATAAAGATATGAGAAAAATTTGCAGAGATTACCCGGTCAGAGCCGGGTAATGACTGTGAAAATGGAGCCAGGGAATGACTGTGAAAAGAGAGCCGGGGAATGACTGTGAAAAGAGAGCCGGGAAATGACTGTGAAAAGAGAGCCGGGTAATGACAGGAAAATGGGAGTCGGAAAATGGTAAGGGGATAAAAAGTGCGATGGCAGGTACCATCATTCGCTTTAATTTTCTGAAGCAATAAGATTATTTGCGTGGCGATTGAGCCAATCGGTAATGAGCGGCAAGTGTTTTTGCTCTAAAAACACACTGACGTGATTGTCGTCTTGTGTAAGAATCAGAGTTTTATCGGCAACAGTTGCCGCATTATACAGGTGCTCGGCATTAACGTACGGAATTAGGCGGTCTTGTTTGCCGTGAATAATCAACAGTGGCGCATTATATGTTTTAATGTAATCTTCCGACGGGTATGGGTCTTTTAAAACAAGAGTAGCAAACGGAACCGGTTTCGAAGCGACTAAACTTTTTAATGATGCAAACGGTGCAATCAAGACCAAACCGCTGACCTGTCGTTGGCGAGCCAAGCCTATAGACGCGGCGCAACCAAAGGAATATCCCATTGCAAAAATTTGCTTATATCCGCGTGCCTGTATCCAATCATATACCGTGGCGGCGTCAGCATACATGGTGCGTTGTGAAATTTTACCTTCGGTAGCGGCAAAACCTCGGTATTCTGCCATTAACAGACTGTATCCTTCCGAAACAAGAGAGCGGATATAAGGTGCAAAGGAGGCGATTTGCCATGCATTGCCGTGAAAAAAGATAACTACCGGATAATCTGGCTTACCTTTTGCAAACCAAGTGCGAATTTTTGTGCCGTCGGCGGCCTTAATGTAGTGCTCGGTAAACTCTGGCATGCCAGCTTGTTGCGGCGAAGTATAGTGACGTGCCGGATAAAAAATTAAGTCGTTTTGTAAAAAATACAATCCGCTCAGATAATAGGCCAACAGCAAGCAGACTGCCGCGCTGATGTTGATTATTCTTTTCATATTGTTTTTCCTTGATTTTATTTAATTCGATTTACGGCAAATGTACCAGCACTTTTCTTTTTTTAATCACAAATTTTTTGCTTGACAGCCGGATAATTACAGAACTAAAATAGAACAAATTTCAGAAAGGAGCGTTTTATGCTGACACAAAAACAATATAATTTGCTTGTATTTATAAATAAAGTGAACAAAGAAACCGGCCAATGTCCTTCTTTTGATGAAATGAAAGAAGCTATCGGCTTAAAATCAAAATCAGGGATTCATGCTTTAATCAGCTCGTTGGAAGAACGGAATTTTATTCGTCGGTTGCCACATAAGGCTCGCGCGCTGGAAGTTATTCGTATGCCGCGTTTCAAACCGCAAGCGATTATTGACGAGGAGCGTAAACGTGAATTGGCTTTGAAAAACAGTGTGGCAACCATACCTTTATATGGAAAAATTGCCGCGGGTACGCCGATTGAAGCCATTGCCAATGAAACAGATACCGTTAATGTGCCGTTTGAAATGGTGGCGTTGGGACAATTTTATGCCTTAAAGATTGAAGGCGACTCAATGATTGAGGCGGGTATTTTAGATGGCGATACAGCCATAATTCGCAAGCAAAATCAAGCAGATAACGGTAAAATTGTGGTGGCGTTGGTTGACAATCAGGAAGCCACGTTGAAAATTTTGAAAAAAGATGGCGAATATATACATTTAATTCCGTGCAATGCCAATTATGAACCGCGCACGCTTGAGGCGGAAAGAGTTAAAATTCAAGGCATTTTATCCGGTATTATTCGCAATTATTAACTTTATTGCTTGACATATATTTAAATTGTTCTAGAATTATTGTTGATGAATTGTTAGGATTATATATAATGAAAAGAGATAATTCCACCAGTGAAATTGATTTAGCCAAGTATTTTGGCTTTTTGTTTGTGGGTGCAAATGTTTTAGTTGGTCTTTATTTTTTGTATTTTGGTTATTTCGAACGCGAAAAAGTACAAAGGGCTGCAGACGAGATTGAGGCATTAACAGCGGGTATTGAAAAATCTTTCGGACATGAAAAATATAAAGGCTTCAATACACACTTGGTGGCTTCCGCCGCCTTGCCTTATAGTATGACGACTTATACAAAAGACAACAAGCTTCATATCAGTAATCCCTTTAATGGTGAATATATTATTACTGAGTCCATGTATAACAAAGAGGAAAGAACACTTTATTTTGCGCTTTATGATAAACAAAAGCAATATAATAAAGTGTATAGCGGTGTGACGGCTTATATGTTGACTTTAACAAATTTAAACCGCTATGAGTGCATGCAATTGGCTATGATTGACTGGGCAAAGTTGTATACAAATTATATGGGGATTGAACCATCTTTTCGATCGGCTAAAAACCCTGATAACGGCACATATAACTTGTCTAACTATGTTTTGGCCGATAATCAGGATGAAAAAAACATTAACGATCTGAAAACCATTGATGAAGGAAAGGTTTATAAAACCCCTCTTTCAGCTACAGAAGCATTCGGCCGTTGCAAATGTTTTATCAGCGATTGTACCGTAGCACTGAAATTCTACAATAAGAAATATTTGTTGTCGAAAATCCAGAAAAAAGACGAGCGTTTTAAATTATATGAAAAAAAATAGCATTGCCTCTTGCGGACAAAGAAAAGAATTTCTATATGATTAGAAGTTATTAACACTAACTTACACTGGTTTAAAATATTTAGATTTTATTAATCTTTTACGGATATTTTGATATCGATAAAGTGGATATTTTAATATAAACAACGGAGAATTTATAATGACAAATGAAACTAAATCATCACCAAAAATCGGCATTGTGGATGTTCAAATGTTGGTTAACCGCACACCGTCTGTGTTGGCTTTAAGAGAAGAACAACAACAGCAAAATATTGCTTTGCAACAATGGGTTAATTCGGTTAATGCGCAAATTGCTCAGGAATTAAACCAAGCAAACCGCAACTATATGACACAACAATATCAGTTGGAACTTAACCAACGTCAACAAATGTTGCAAGTTGAATATGCTCAAAAAGTTCAGAGTATTGATGCTGAATTATCTAAATTAATTGCAGATGTGGCTCAAAAAGAGGGTTGCGATTATGTGTTTGCTAAAGGCATTGTTGTTTTTGGCGGAACCGATATTACCGAAAAAGTTACAGCTGAGCTGATTAAATAAGCTATTTAAAGAAAAGGAATAAAAAAATGATGAATAAATTGAAGAAACAAAATAAAAAGGAAACCGTTTCAGAGCCAACAAGCAGTGCTTCTAACTCTTCTTCGACAACATCTAAAATTGCAGTTGTTGATATTCAATCTTTGGTTAGCCGCACACCGTCTGTTTTGGCTTTGAGAGAAGAAAGACAAAACCAAATTGCCGGTTTGCAACAATGGGTTAACGGTGCAAATGCCGAACTTAACCAAATGACAGACCAAAATGCTAAGGCTGCTTTGTTCCAAAAATATCAGTTGGAACTCAATCAACGTCAACAAAGCATGCGCGAAGAATATGCACAAAAAGTTCAGAGCATTGATGCTGAATTGTCTAAATTGATTGCAGATGAAGCTAAAAATTCAGGTTTTGACTATGTGTTTGCTAAAGGCATTGTTGTTTTTGGCGGCACGGATATTACCGAAGATGTAGCTAAGCTGTTGAAAAAATAATAGTTTGACTTAGTTCATTAAGGCCACCGATTTTTCGGTGGCTTTTTTTATTGCTTAAGGAGTATGTGCCTATGGGTGGCTTTTTTTCTTAAAAATACGTATTTGACGTTGTTTTTGGAATATCGGTGTAATGATTCGGCTGAGAAAACTGTGTGCTGCTTCGCAGTGCGCCGGTCAGGCCGGCGGATGACAGGGGATGTAGACGGCGGATGACAGGGGATGTAGAATGAGATCCTCGCATCAAGTGCGAGGATGACAGAAGAAAAAAGTGTGAGGATGACAGGAGAAAAAAGTGTGAGGATGACAGAAGAAAAAAGTGTGAGAATGACAGAAGAAAAAAGTGCGAGGATGACAGGAGAAAAAAGTGCGAGGATGACAGGAGAAAAAAGTGCGAGGATGACAGGAGAAAAAAGTGTGAGGATGACAAAGTAAGTTTGTGCGGAATGGCAGCTTTGAGTAAGGAGGGTATGTAGGTA
>JAZNQW010000062.1:0-10780 GCA_045590435.1 Alphaproteobacteria bacterium
GCATAGAGCCGGATTCAAACCAACAGTCAAACACATCACTCACGCGGCGCATCATCGTCTTCCCGCTCGGATCATCCGGATTCGGATATACCACATCATCAATATACGGCTTATGCAAATTATCAACCGTAACACCGGTTGCGGCTTTAATTTCCGCTACCGAACCGAATACATCAACACGCGGAAACGCCGGATTATCCGATTTCCACACCGGAATTGGCGTGCCCCAGAAACGGTTGCGTGAAATAGACCAGTCTCTGGCACCTTCCAACCATTTACCGAAACGGCCGTCTTTAATATGTCCCGGAATCCAGTTGATTTGCTGATTGTTGGCTACCATTTCATCACGGAAATCGGTAACACGCACAAACCATGAGCTCATCGCCTTATAAATCAGCGGTGTATCGGTGCGCCAGCAATACGGATATGTATGCGTATATTGTTCTTTTTTCACCAAAATACCATTGCTTTTCAGCCATTGCATAATCGGCTCGTTGGTATCAAATACCTGCTGACCTTCATAGTCCGGTACTTCAGATGTAAACTTGCCGGCTTCATCAACCGGACAAACCACCGGAAAATTCTCGTCATAAGCGCGACAAGCCTCAAAGTCGTCTTGACCGAACCCCGGTGCAATATGTACCACACCGGTACCGTCTTCGGTGGAAACAAATTCACCGGAAAGCACCTTAAACGCACCTTTTTCTTTTAAATTCGCAAAATACGGGAACATCGGCTTATAGCTCATCCCCAGTAAATCCGCGCCCTTAATTTCGCTCACCTGAACAGCGTGCTCAAGTTGCTTTTTATAAGAGCCGAGACGTGCTTTGGCAATAATATACTGCTGGCCGTCTTCTTCCATCACAGCATAATCAATGTCTTTGCCGACCGCCAGCATCAAGTTTGAAGGCAAAGTCCACGGCGTAGTGGTCCACACCAAAATTTTTTGCCCGTTTTCCAGTTCAAACATCACCGTAATCGCGTTATCGGTTTTATCACGATAGCCGAGGTTTACTTCAAAGTTTGAAAGCGGTGTTTCTGCGGCCCAAGAATACGGCAATACGCGATAGTCCTCATAAACCAAACCTTTATCATATAGCTCTTTGAAATTATGAATCACCGATTCCATAAACGATAGATTCATTGTTTTATAGTCGTTATTAAAGTCTACCCAACGGCCGATACGCTTAAACATATCTACCCAAATACCGGAATATTTCAAAACGTCTTTACGGCAAAAATCATTAAATTTTTCAACGCCGTAGGCTTCAATTTGTTTACGGCCCGAAACACCGAGTTGCTTTTCGGCCGACATTTCTGCCGGCAAACCATGGCAGTCCCAGCCCAAACGACGCTCTACTTTTTTACCGTTCATAGTTTGAAAACGCGCCACCACATCTTTGACGTAGCTCACCATAATATGTCCGTAGTGCGGTGTGCCGTTGGCAAACGGCGGGCCGTCATAAAACACAAATTCAGCGGCGCCGTCACGGTTATGCACCGATTTTTCAAACGTATTATTTTCTTCCCAAAATTTTAAAACTTCTTTTTCTAATTCCACAAAGTCAGGCTTAGCCTTAACATCAGCATAATATTTCGTCATATCCTTGATACCTTAAAATGATAAATGAATTCAATTTGTTATATTGTTATAAATTTTATGTAAAAAGATGCCCCAATCCCCTAAGGGATAATACGAAAAATAAAATGTATGCAGAAAACGGTCATCTTTTCCTCTTTATCAAAAAAACTGGAGTTAATTTATAACATTCAAATGCAAACGTCAATAGTTTATATAGAATTTAAACACTTCTGAACAGCAGTTTGCCAACGGGCAAATTTAACCTCATTTTTAATGGAAGCATTGGCCGGGCTAGTTGACGGTAAAATTGTGTGATTTTGTGCCGTTAACAAAGCACTGTTGTGCTTTTTGAAAAATTGAAACGCTTTTTGCCCGTTAAAAAGATAATGTTTAATTTGCGGAAAACCGTTAAAATCATTCGGCTCGGCATTTTTAATATCAGCATCCAAACTACCATTGCGCTCACAAAATGCAAGGGAATCCCAAAGCCCGATACCGTGGCGGAGCAACAATTGCCGACGCTCGTTTGCGGTAACAACCGGCGTGTTGTTATTTAAGATTCGTGCCATATACGGCCAAAATTTGTTTTGCGGATGCGCGTAATACATACCGGTAGCAAGAGAAGCCTCACTCGGCATTGTGCCGATAATCAGCACGCGTGTGTTTTCATTAATCCATGGTTTAAAACATTGCGGCATATGACTTACTTTAAAATCCTGCTTTCTGCTTAAATTCCTGATAATCTTCCGCACTTAAAATATCTTTTAAAAAGCCGAAATTGCGGTCAAAATCATCACTGAGTTTATCTTCATCAGGAATGTCCTGATTAATAATCACATCAACTTCATAGCCGCGCACAATGGTTTGATCGTCGCCGGCAATTTCAACAATCGTAATTTCTTTTTGTTTTGCCAACAATGGGCGAACCCCGAGCGGAATATCTTTAAGAACCAAAACAAAATTATCGCGCTGCAAAAGTATTACGTTATGTCCGTTATAAAGCAATTTGGCATCTTCGCAGTCATTTTTTTGCGCCGGTAAAAACAAATACAGCTTATCATCGGCTTCTACCAATGAAAACTCATCAATCATAATTTTATCTGGCATGAGCATGTTCCATTGCTTTGGCGGTTATCAGCGGATTAGCCTCGTTTTTGCGAATACGCTTTAAGATTGAGGCCTCTAAATTACGCAAGCCTTTTTCGGCTTTTTCTGCAACAGGACCAACAGCTATTAAAGAGGTCATAGCCGCGGATGCCGTCAGAATACTTGTTGGAATTGGATGTCCCATGGCACCGGAAATGGCACCAAACCCTAAACCGCAAACACCTAATCCGAATAAAGGCGCAACTTGATCCGCTTGATCCTGATCTTTAAACATTCCCGCAGTTGCTTCGGCTGTTTTTCTTAAGCCGCGGCAAACCGCCAATTTCAGCTTATCTAAACCTTTGGCGCCGGCCGGCGTATAGGTTACTTTTTTAGCCGAATCGAGGTCTTTTTTAATTTGTTCTGGGTTAAGTTTTTTCATGGTTTTATATCCTCATTAATTGCTCTATTTATAGGGTATTTTATAATATTGTCGATTATTTGTCAATGAGTATTTCCGACACACGGTCTTTGTAGCTTGGTTTGTGACGGCAAATGTAGATTTTTCTTGCCAAAGCCGACAAAATAATTTATAATAAAAGCAATTCACTTACCTCATTATGTATGACATTCTGTTTCTTATTATGCGAAATCTATCGTATATCAAAAGGATCAGAACGTCATCATAATGAGGTTTAAATTATTTGAGATATGGTTGATTTCATCTTAGGGATTGACTGGTGGATTCGCGCCCTAGTCTATGCAGCAGCCCTTATAATCTTTGCTGCAAATGAACAATATCGCAATGCTGCAGCTTGGGTGGCCGCGGTTATTGCGCTTATAATGTATATGGTTTCTGGATTGGAGCCCTCAAAATGGAGCTTATTAGGTGATTTTATTGCCTTATTCTGGCTCCATAAGGCTCTTCTTCCGAAACATTATGCTATCTATTTTATTGGTTTAGCTGTTTTCATTTACGTGATTTAAGTAGACCAATAAAAATAAAAAACACTTCGATTGTATAAATTTTTCCAGCGGGAATTTTATGCGGTCGAGGTGTTTTTTTGTGCTGAACTTAAAAAACGCTTGCATTTACTTTAATTTTGTGTATATTAGCTCTTGTCCCTTGCCGGATTCTATGTAAATTCGGCTATACATTAACCGGTCGGCGGCTGTTCAGCCAAGAAAGCTGCGGACCATTTGTTGAGTTATCCATAAGGAGATATAAAAATATGGCAAATTATGAAAGCGTATTAATCGCTCGTCAAGACTTGGGTGCCTCGCAAGTAAACACGTTGGTTGAAGAATTAAGCAGCGTGATTAAAGCAGAAGGCGGCGAAGTCGTTAAAGTTGATAACTGGGGTTTGAAAAACTTAGCTTATCGCATTAAGAAAAACCGTAAAGGTTATTATGTTTTGCTGAACATTGTGGCGCCGTCTGCGGCTATTAGCGAATATGAACGTCGCGTTCGTTTGAACGAAGACGTGATTCGTTATATGACCGTTAAGGTAAATGAATTTAACAATGAAGTAGCTTCTGATGAAGACTTGGCCGAAGTTGTTGAAGCATAATCTGAAGGAGAAAAGACAATGACAACAAAACAAACATTTTTTAAAAGAAAGTCTTGCCCGTTCTCTGGTGAAAACGGCTTGAAAATTGATTATAAAGACGTGAAGTTGCTTTCTCGTTACATTTCGGAAAAAGGCAAAATTATTCCGTCGCGTATTACATCTGTTTCAGCGAAAAAGCAAAGAGAGTTGGCTCGTGCCATTAAACGTGCGCGCTACATTGCTTTATTGCCTTATGTGGCTATGTAGGAGGGTATCATGGAAGTCATTTTACTTGAACACATTGAAAAATTAGGCAGAATGGGCGACAAAGTAAACGTTAAAAACGGTTATGCCCGCAACTATTTATTGCCGCAACAAAAGGCTTTGCGCGCAACAGATGCTAATTTAGCATATTTCGAAGCACAAAAGGCGGCTTTGGAAGCACACAATAAAGAATTGTTTGAAACAGCTTCTAAATTGGCTGAGTCATTAAACGGCTTTAATGCTGTTTTAATTCGTCAGGCAGCTGAAACTGGCCAATTATATGGTTCTGTAACGATTCGCGATATTGCTGCCGCTATGCAGGAAGCAGGCTTTGATGTTGCTCGTCGCTTTGTTTATTTGGAAAAGCCGATTAAAGATTTGGGTATTTACCAAGTTAAAATTAATCTGCATCCGGAAGTGTCACAAACCATTTTGGTTAATGTGGCCAGAAGTGCGGAAGACGCAAAAAAACAAGCTAAAGCATTCAGCCAAGAATAATATTTTGGCCATGCAAAATAAAGCGCCGCTCAATTTCAGCGGCGTTTTTTTATTAACTAAATATGCACCGATGAATTATAGTGGTATATCTTGCAAATATTTATTTTCATTCATAAAAATACCGATATAATCATATCATGAAAATTTTAACGAAATATATTTTCAAGCAGGTTTTTATCGGCTTTTTGCTGGTATCTTTTTCGCTGTTGACCATGTTGTGGCTCACACAGTCGCTTAAATTTGTGGAAATGGTAACAAGGCAAGGTCTGCCGGTTTATTTGTTTGCGGAAATGACATCTCTTTTAATGCCGCGCATTTTCAATGTGTTGTCACCGGTTGCGGTTTTTGTGGCGGTTTTGTTCGTCTACAATCGTTTGGTGGCCGATCGTGAATTGGTGGCTATGCAGTCTGCCGGAATCAGTCCGTGGCAAAACGCCAAAGGGGCAATAATGGTGGGTTTGCTATTGGTTTTTTTCAATATATACGTTATGAATTGGGGAATTCCGATGGCAGAACAGAGATTTCGTAATTTGGAATGGCAAGTTAAGAATAATTTGACGCACTTAATATTTCGCGAAGGTGTGTTTAACACGGTGAAAAGCGGTATTGTTGTGTTTATTGATAAGCACAATGACGACGGTTCCGTCAGTGGCATTTTTGTCAGTGACGAAACAAAGCCGGATATTAAAACAACTTTGACGGCGGAAAAAGGCCGCCTGTTGCAAACGGATAAGGGATCGCGTATCTTGTTTATTAATGGTGTGCGCCAAGAAATCAATAAAAAAACATTCAAATTCAATACACTTGTGTTTTCACGTTATTCGGCCGAATTTAATAACTTGGACAATCACCAAAAGAAAAGTGCCAGTGTGCGAGAGAAAAACTTTTGGGAATTGCTGAATGCCGGACGTGATAAAAGCCTGACACCTCAAGAAGTGCGCAAAGATATCGTTGAGGCTCACCGCCGCATTGTGGCACCGTTTTATAATCTTTTGTATGCACTGATGGCTTGCGTCGGCTTGTTAATCGGCTTGTTTAACCGCCGCGGTCAAGCTAAAATTATATCAATGGAGGTGTTGGCAATGATTATTGTCAGCGGTTGTGATTTGGCTTGGACCAACTTAGCCGGTCGTTCGCTTTATGTGTTACCTATGTTGTATATAAATTGCGTATTGCCGTTGCTTATTTGTTTATATCTGTTATGGTTTTATAATCCGTTTTATTGGCGCAGACATTTAACCGCAAGGAATGAATTTAATGAAATTTAGTTGCAAGATAACCGCTTTGATTGTTCTAGGCCTTTTGCCAATGTTCGGCAAACCGGCCTTTGCCGTATCTGAAGCCGGTGAAATTCAACGTAAATCGGAGCATAAGCCGGGAGGTAATTTATATATTACCAATAATATGCTTGATGTGGTAGATGTGTCCGATACATCAGGAGAAACGGAAGAACCGGTAAACTTCAGTGCCGACGAAATGATTAATGACGATAAGGCCGAGACTATAACGGCTAAGGGGAATGTTGAAGTTGAATATAATAATATGCGTTTGGAAGCAGATGAACTGATTTATCATCAGCAAACCGATGTGATAACGGCAAAAGGGAATGTACGACTGTTTGCTTCCGACGGTTCCATTGTTTACGGGCAGGAAGTGTCATTGGCCGATAAAATGAGCGTTGGAGAAATGCACTATGTGAAAGCGCTTTTGAAAGATAAATCGCGAGTAACGGCAAAGAAATTTCGCAAAAAAAATAATAATACCAAAGTAATGTACCATGCAACCTACACGGCTTGCGATATTTGTGAGGGAAAAAAGCCGCTGTGGTTGGTTAGTGCGCGTAAAGCTCAACATGATGAAGCCGCAAATAATATGAATTATAATGATGCGGTGGTGCGCATAAAAGGTGTGCCGATTTTCTACACACCGTTTTTATCTCATCCGGATCCGACAGTTAAACGCCGTTCCGGCTTTATGATGCCGACCATCGGTAGTTCGAATTATTTTGGAGCGATGATACAGCCGCGCTATTTTTGGGCGGTGAATGATCAAACCAACTTATTGTTTACGCCGATTTTTTCTTCAGATAAGGACCCGGTTTTGAGCGGCACATATAAACAATATTTTTATAGTGCGTATACCGACATAAACGGAAGTTTTTTGAAGGATAATGAAGGAAAACGTGAGAAAAACAGAGGACATTTGTTTGCTACGGGCCGATATGATATAAACGATTATTGGCGCATGAGTTATGATTTGAAATATGTGTCGGACTATGTTTATTTGAAAGATTTAAGTTTGCCGTATCAAGATGACGCATGGCTTAATTCGGATATTAAATTTGAACGTTTCGATCGGCGTAACTATGTTTCAATTGAAGCCTTTTATTATAAGATGTTGAGCTACAATTTACACAGAGGTAACGCCTCACAATATCGAGAAATTAATCGACGTAAGCCGTTGGTGGCGCCGTTGGCGGAAGCGGAAATTTATTCGGATCCGAATGAATATGGCGCTTATTTTAAGACCAACCTCAGTACGGCTTCGGTTTATCATCAGAACGGCTCGGAAACGCAACGTGTGACGTCAATTAATTCTTGGGAATTGCCGATGACCAGTCGGTTTGGTGAAAAGTATCGCTTTGTGGCGTCGTTAAAGTCAGACGGGTATTATGTTAATCGCTACCGATATTTGAACAATAATTCATATACCGGAACAACCACGCGCTTTTTCCCGCAAGTAGGAATGGAATGGCGTTTGCCTTTTGTGCGTTCCACGGAAACATCTCGCCAGATATTGGAACCGGTGGTAGTGGCGGTTGTGGCACCGAATGGGAACAATAAAACCGATAAAATTCCGAATGAGGATAGTGCAGATGTTTATTATGATGATACAAACGTGTTGGATTTGAATCGTTATGCCGGTTATGATCGCAATGATACCGGCAGCCGAGTGAGTTATGGTTTGCGTTGGAGTACCTATGGTAACATAATCGGCCGAACTTCATCATTTATTGCTCAAACATATGAACGAAGTCGTAATTCCAGCTTTTTGAAAAATTTGGATGATGATGACAAATCAAATTTCAGCGATTTGGTCGGTCGTATTAATGCCGAGCCGAATCAATATTGGAGTTTGGATTATCGTTTCAGACTTGATAAAAAGACACTGGATGCTAAATATAGTGAAGTAGGCACGTCCGTTGGACCGAATTTT
This sequence comes from Alphaproteobacteria bacterium, assembly GCA_045590435.1. GTDB lineage: Bacteria > Pseudomonadota > Alphaproteobacteria > RF32 > CAG-239 > RUG410. The sequence continues at coordinate 8,197 of JAZNQW010000062.1, forward strand.
TTGCGTGTTACAGCGTCATACATCTTTTTGCAAGGAAATACCTATTACAATGATTTGTATTCCGAGCGCAAAGAATTATTTACATCTCTAAGCGCGAAAATTTCGCAGTATTGGTCTGCCAGCATTTATAATTTGCGTGATTTAACTACAAACAGCTTGGGCAATTTGGAACATGGCGGTACTATAAGCTACGAAGACGAATGCTTTAAATGGGATACGGTGTTCAAGAAATATAATACCAGTAATCCGGATTTGAAAAACGATTATGAAGTGGGTATGACTTTTTATCTGAAAACTTTGGGCAGTTTTGGCTCATAACATAAGGAGAAAAAATGAAAAAATATGCTCTTATAATGGGATTAACCATGGCAGTGATACCGGCTTTAACGGTAAATGCGGCCGATATAGATTTACAAAATTTAGATGCCGATTCTCGAGCAGCAGTCAGTCCGATAGGTAATTCCATTATGTTCAGACGGAATGCCGAACAATATCGGCAATTATCGGCCGAAGAAAAGGCCGCCATAGAAGAACAACGTGAACAGGCGCGTCAACAAGCGGAAGAAATGCGTCGTCAGCAGGAAGAATATGCACGTCGTATGGCTGAACAACGCGCCAGAGAAGAGGCGGAACGCCGCCGCGCTGAAGCCTTAAAGCCGGTAACTTTATATGGTAATAAGCTGAAGATATATGCTTTGGTGAACGGAGACGTGATTAGCAGTAATGATATGCAAAGTCGAATTAACGCCTTTATTTTGACTACCGGCATTCCGTATAATGCTCAAACCAAAGAGATGATTACGAGCAAAGTACTGCAATCAGCCATAGATGAAAAACTGAAAATTCAAGAGGCAAAAAAGAATAAAATCAGTGTGACGAAAAAAGAAATAGAAAACGCTATTCGTTCGTTTGAACAACAAAATAAGATGCCGACCGGTCAATTGCAAAAGATTTTGGCTGATGCCAAAGTAAGTATGCAAATATGGATATTACAAATAGAAGCCGATATTGCATGGCAAAAGTTGTTGCAAAGTAAGGCTTTTTCGGTGGCACACGTGAGTGAAAATGAAATTACGCAGGCTCTCAATGATATGGGAAAAAGCATGAAAATTCAAAAATTTTTGGTTTCTGAAATTGTAATAAGTAAGAAAGACGCTAAAAATATTAATCAATTGGTTGAAGTTTTGCGTAAAGACCCGCGTTTTGATATGTATGCCATGCAATTTTCACAAAGTCCTAGTGCGGCCAACGGCGGCAATTTGGGGTGGGTACCGAAGGGAAAATTGCCGGCAACTTTAGAACAGGGATTTGTGCATTTGAAAGAAGGCGGGGTGTCTAATGTTATTTCTTACGGCAACGATTATTATATTTTTAAGCTGGAGAAAATTTTCAATCCGAGTTATGACAAAGAAGATTTACCGTCACGACATGCTGTGCGCAAGTTTTTGGAAAACAAAAAGCTAGAAGAATATGCCAACAAATATATTAAAGATTTGCGCAATCGCGCGCTGATAGAGAAGAAAATTTAATGTCGGAACTGCCTTCTTTACGTGACACGGTGGAAAAATATGAGCTGTTGGCGAAGAAATCGCTGGGGCAAAATTTTTTGTTGGATATGAACATTACACGTAAAATTGTGCGCTCAGCATTGACGGCAAGACAAAAGGCGGATTTTTCAGGTGAAACGGTGTATGAAGTAGGTCCCGGACCGGGAGGGTTAACACGGGCGATTTTGGAGGCTAGACCGAACAAATTGACCGTGATAGAAATGGATTCGCGTTGCATAGAGATTATGCGAGAATTGCAGGCAGCAACGAATGTGCCGATGGAGATTGTTTCGGGTGACGCGATGGAATACGATTTTTTGTCGGGCACGGATGTATGTCCTAAAAACATTATCAGCAATTTGCCTTATAATATTTCAGTGCCGCTGTTAACCGGCTGGTTGAAGAATATGGCACATTTTGCCAGTTTGACGTTGATGTTTCAAAAAGAGGTAGCTGAACGCATTACGGCTGAGCCGAACCAGAAAAATTATGGTCGAATTTCGGTGTTAGCGCAGCTGGTTTGCAATGTGAAAACGTTGTTTAATTTGCCACCGACATGTTTTGTACCGGCACCGAAAATTTGGTCCAGCGTGCTTTTGTTTGAGCCTTTGGATCGCTCGGAACCGATATCGCAAGATGTGTTGCAAGAGGCTGAGAAAATTACGGCTTTGGCGTTTGGACAGCGCCGTAAAATGATAAGACAGAGCTTGAAGAGTTTGCCGAAGTTGGAAGAAATTTGTGCTGAGGCCGGAATTGATTTGACGGCGCGTGCCGAAAATTTGACGCCTGAAAATTATTTGCGTTTGGCAGAATTGTGTATCTTAAGCCATAACAAAAAAGTATAAAAAAAATCTTGCTGCGGAGCGCTTTTGATAAAATCAAAAACACAGCACAACAAGATTTCAGAAGCATAGCTTTCGGTGCAATTTACATCAGCGTAAATTCGTCTAGTAGGGCCGACATTTCCTTTTGTATTTCGGCGGCCTTGTGAGAGGCGACCAACGCAAAATCGTCGTCCTTAGAGGCGAAGATGATGC
>JAZNQW010000063.1:0-4746 GCA_045590435.1 Alphaproteobacteria bacterium
CACGAGCTGCCCCCTTACCTGCTTTTTCACGCTTTTTGGCATTAAAAGTATATTCTGTCATTTTTTATTTTCCTTAAACTAAATTAACATCCTTACAACCTCCAGGGGTGTTGCAAGTATTTGCCTTTTACATCAAAAAAAAAGTTATTGCAAGTGTTTTTTTACGCTCTTACTGCGTAAACTTTTTACAGCTTATGATACACCAAATCGGAAACGTGCACCAATTGAATACCTTTCTTTTCAACCGTCGGCAACCAATCTTGTAAGGCACGAATCGTTTGCGAATGCGGATGACCTATAGCCACGGCACGCCCATATTTTAATGCAATTTTTTCTGCTTGGTGCAGTTGCCCCATAATATAGTTGTAGTCATTTTTATTATCTAAAAAAACATCACGTGCAATATATGGCACTCCATATTCTGCTGCAACGCGCTTACATACGGACTTCCCTGTTGTTTTAGAATCTAAAAAATAGAGTTTTTTTTCACGTAAAATTTCCATGATATAACTCATGCTTTGCGCATTCTCGGTAAATGCACTACCCATGTGATTATTCACGCCATTCAAACCAATACCGTCATAACGTTCCAACATTTCAAGAAATAATTTCTGTACTTCATCCTTGCCCATTTTCGGAGATAAGGTATTTGGGGCCAATGAAGCTGGAACACGCGGCATCATCGGCACATGCAACATCACCTCCATACCGGCATTCAAAGCCTGTTGGGCAAAATCTTTGTTCGCTGAGCCATAAGTTAAAAAAGAAGCCGTTATCGGCTTTCTTAATTTTATAATGGCGTTACTGCTCGGCACATTAACTCCCATATCATCAATAACCACCGCCAAATACGCCTTATTCGAATGACTATTCTTTTGTGCCACATCTGCCGAATTAGCGGGTTCAATTGCGGACATAGGCTTTATTATCGGTTTCTCTTCAAACGAACTGTCTTCATCTTCCAACCAATTATCCTCATCATGCCATAGCTCTTCCGACAGATTTTCTTCTTGCCTTATTTGTGAATCCGCCTCAGAATTCTCTATTGCGTTGTATTTTTGATACTTGGCAATGGCCGCCACTTTCGGCAACAATGTATAACTGATCTGTTGCACAATGGTATTTAAAACCTTTTCGGTTTCTCTGGCAGAGTGCGTTTCAAACAAAAACGGTTGCACGGTTGTATCGCGTGACGGCACATCATGTTCAAAACTGGCCAACATAAATCTGTCTTTGAACGGATGCACAATATCATAAAGCACAACAAACCCTTCCAACACAGCAATTGCCAGAATAACGTATGTAAAGAGCAAGCTTTTACTGATAAATTTCATATTTTAGTCTTTCTTTCTTAAAGTTGGAAAAGCTATCACATCACGAATGGTTTCCGCACCTGTCAACAAGATGGATAATCGATCAATACCAATTCCCATACCACCGGAAGGCGGAAACCCATTTTCCAGGGCACAAATAAAATCTTCATCAAGCATTTGTGCTTCATCATCACCGTTTTCACGTGCGGCAACTTCATATTCAAAACGTTCACGCTGCTCTAACGGATTGGATAATTCGGAATAAGCACAACCTATTTCCATGGCGCCGAGATAGGCGTCAAAATGTTCTACCAGACGCGGATTGGAACGGTGTGTTTTAGCCAATGGTGAAATATCACGCGGCATATCCATCACAAAAGTCGGTTCAATCAATGATGCTTCCACTTTTTCATCAAAAACCTCCTGCACCACTTTGCCCCAGCAACTGCATGCCCCGGCATCTACGCCAATAGATTTAGCCATTTCCTGCGCTTCCGCCAAAGTTTGAGCGATTAAGAAGTCAACACCTGTTTTTTCTTTAATTAAATCAACAATAGAAACACGGCGGAACGGCTTTGATAAATCGATTTCCGTTTCACTTATTTTAACGATTGTGGTCCCTAATACATCTTGTGCCACAAAGCGCAGCAAATTTTCAATCAAATCTGCCATATCGTTATAGTCGGCATAAGCCTGATATGCTTCCAAACCGGTAAACTCCGGATTATGTTTTTTATCTAAGCCTTCATTACGAAAATTACGGCCGATTTCAAACACACGGTCAAATCCGCCAACCACCAGTTTTTTCAAATATAATTCCGGTGCAATACGTAAAAACAAGTCCATATCCAAAGCATTATGGTGTGTTATAAACGGTTTGGCGTTGGCACCGCCCATAATCGGATGCAGAATCGGTGTTTCAACTTCCAAAAATTCATTTTTTTCAAAAAAGCGTCGCACTGCCGACGTAATCTGGCAACGTTTTTTATAAATATCCTTGCTGTCTTCATTCATAATGAAGTCGACATAGCGTTGCCGATATCTTGCATCCACATCCGTCAAGCCGTGGAATTTCTCCGGCAACGGTTGTAAAGATTTTGAAATAATATCAAACTTTTCGGCCGCCACTGTTAATTCACCGCGCGGTGTACGGCGCACAAATCCGGTCACACCGACAATATCACCAACATCTACACATTTTAAGATTTCCATATCGGCTTCCGGTAAAATCTTTTTATAGCAAAAAGCCTGTATTTTCCCTGTCTTATCTTTAATATCCACAAACATACCGCTGTTGCGCACCGCCATGGCACGGCCGGCAATAGTCACCCTATCTTCGGTATCAACCCCCGCCTCCAAGTCCTTATACTTTTCCTGCAATTGCGCCGCATATGTATTCGGCACAAAGCGATAAGGATAAGGATTATATCCTTTTTCCTGCAAAGTCTTTAACTTTACCAAACGCGACTCTCTGTGAATATTTGTTTCTGTTGCCATCTTTCTTTCCTTACTGTTTTTTCTCAATTATCAAAACTATAAACTGGGCAAATATTTTTTTCAATAAAAAAGCAATAAAAAACTGGATTTTGTGATTTATTTGTGTTAAGATTTAGACAAATTGAGGAACAAAAGAAAAATGGGTAAATCAAATTGGCAATCACTAGCCTTAAAAGCGGCTATATTTTTACATTTTTTGAGCGGTTCGACACAAAAAGCCGAAGCGCAAACTGAATCTATACCGCAACATCAAACTGAAATTATTAATAATGATAAAAATGAAATTTCCCCAATAAAAACAGAAGCCGTCGAACATAAAACATCTTCCATATCAACTTTCGGAAGTGTTTTTCGCCCCCACTATATACGGCAGAAATTTGAAGATGTTCCGGCTCTTTCCGACAAGGATCCGACCCCGGCAACATATATCATAAGTACTGACCAATACTTGCAAGACGGCTCCATTGCGTTAAAGCGAGTTAATCCGCAGGACGTGATTGAAAAGCGCCTTTATGAGCCAATGCTTTGGGTTGAATGTCGACACGGCAAAACCGGATATGATTTCGCTGAAACATATCACAATTTTTCTGATGGCGAAAAGGCTTATTATGATGAAGCCGGTCCAATCGAAAAATTTAAAATTCAAGATGATTATAAAAAGGTTTATAACGATACGGCAAATTACAAATCGTTTTTATGCGAAAATCAGCTTAATCCCCGTCGTTTATATCCGAAAGGTTCAAAAATTCCGCGTGTGGTGCGGGTGGGTGTTAATCAAGCCAACCCAACAGTTTGGGCTTTGGAAATGGCTGCGTTTGCTTGTCATCCCGATACTTTGTTGCGAAATTTTGCCGCCAACTTTATCGATTTGAATGATTCTGCCAATAAAGCCCTGCTTGCCGAGGCCGGGCCGATGTTATATCGCGCCGACGGTCAACTTCATACTGGATCGGACAGCGTAATGCAACAGCGATATGATGCTACACGAAAATTATTGAAAGTTAAAGCCGGAAACATCTGTGAAAATCAGGCCGGTAAAGTTTCGGAACCGAATATTCCTTATCAGGCTGGAACAAAAGGTTTTCGCTTTTTCACTGATTTTTGTGTTCAGAAAATTATAGAGTTTGACAGTGCGCATCACCAAACATTTTGTAACGCCGTGGCGCAGTTTGTGCGCGGTGTTTATATGGCGCAAACCAAAGAGTCGGCCTTTTTCAAAGCATTAAAGCCTGAAGATCGCCTTAAAATCGAAGTCGTCGGGGCGCATTTGGAATCATGCAACCACTATGGTCCGGGACCGGCAAATACCGTGGCAAAAATAAAAGTTGCTGCTAAAGATTGTCAAACAATTGTTAAAAAAATGGCACGCGTTAATTATTTAACCCCAAAAGGTATTACCGATTTAAGCGAAATGTATCCGCAAGATGAGTTTGTGCAACGCTTTTGCCAACTTAGCTTGGCTGCGATTGAAAAGAAAAAAGCTGATGTTTTGGCCTATTCTGCCAATGTTTTGGAACAACATGCATCACAGAAACAAGTTCAGGTAAGAGATGTTATCGGGGCCACCCGACCAAATGTCGTTCCGCAGGACCATAAAAAAATATCATCTTTGCAGTTAAAGATGTATATGAATAAAAAAATCAACATCAAATAGCTTCTTTACCAATAGCGAAGATACGTTTGCTAAAACAGGGGGTCTGCATTCTTTAATGGTATCTGCCTTGTTTAAAAAAAACTTTCCAAATCTTCAAAAAAACAAATTTCTTTCATATTTTTATTTTTTTTGATGTATTTTAGGGTTGACTTTTGCTTTTTTTACGTCTATGAAAGTATTTGCTTATGGCGGATGTAGCTCAGTTGGTTAGAGCGCTGGTTTGTGGTACCAGATGTCGAGAGTTCGAGTCCCTTCATCCGCCCCATTTTCAGAAACTCCCTT
>JAZNQW010000064.1:0-1939 GCA_045590435.1 Alphaproteobacteria bacterium
ATTTATTCTCCTATAAATCCAAATTCTATAATATGTTATATACTTTATAAAAAAATAAAACGCAACTAAAAAGTAAATATAAAATAAAAATGCAACTAATTGATTACTTTAGCTGCATTTTTGAGATTTTGATTTGAACAAATATTACTGCTGTAAATTACGCAAACTGTTAATGATGTTTGTGGCATCACTTTGTGCTTGTTGGCTGATGCCCATTGATTCCAGTGCTAATTTTTTCATACAGCTTGATGCCAAATCTTTAGCAGTGTTATAAACGGAATCATTAAACAATGTGCCGGCCGATAAGCGGGATTGAGCCTCGCTGAACATACAGCTGTGCATACGAGACTGAGCCGAAGATGTGTCGGAAGAACCGGATGACATCATGTTCTGAATATCGGCGCAACCGGCCAAACAAACTAAAGTTACAAATAAGCAAATTTTTTTCATTTTAATTCTCCTAGAATGGTTGATGATGAACAGATTACAAACAACTCTGTTAAAATTTTATAAAAATAAACAGATTTATGTTTCAGGTGTGAATTTGTTGTAAAAATATGTTATTTTTCATGTGGTGAAGTATATACTTCGTGGTATATTATGATTTTAAAAATTGACAAGCCAGTTGTATGTTTTTATACTCCACACAGTATGATATGAGGAAAGTAAAATGATACAAAAAAAATCTATTCGCGGCAGAATTGACGATAATGAGCCGAATCCGGTTGATGTGCATGTGGGCAAGCGAATCCGTTTACGCCGTAATATTTTGCATATTACTCAACAGCAAATGGCTGAAATGATGGGACTTACTTTTCAGCAGGTGCAAAAGTATGAAAAAGGTATGAATCGTGTGGGAGCCAGCCGGTTATGGGATATCAGCCGTGTTTTGAATGTGCCGATGGGGTTTTTCTTTGAAGACATGGATGAGGATATTGCTTCTCAGAGTCCGCGAATGTTGGGTAAAAATGATGATTTTGTTGAAGAGACAAATCATGTGTTTGATGACGATCCGATGAAACGGGCTGAAACGTTGGAATTAGTGCGGGCTTATTATAGAATTCATAATCGCGCCATTGCCCGTAATTTATATGAGTTAATTGTAGCTTTATCTAAATCAACGGCGCATTTGCCAAATGAGGATAGCGAATCGTTGACGGATGAAGAATAAGGAAATGATGCAGAAACCAAAGTTTTTCGGACGGCGGCAAGGACGCACCATTCATAAAACAAAAAATTTTCTGCTGGATAATTTTTTGCCGAAAATACATATTGATGCACAACAAGCTGCTCATTTGGAGCAATGTTTCGGTGCGACTATACAGCATTATTGTATGGAAATAGGGTTTGGTGACGGCGATCATTTGGCGGCACTGGCTAAAGAGAATCCGCAGATTGGGTTTGTGGGAATTGAAGTTTACAAAAACGGTGTGGCAAATTTATTGAGCCTTTTAACAGGTATTCATGAAAGTGGGGAATGTCCGGCTGACGGCGCGGTTGAACTGGCTGACGGGCGTGTTGATAATGTGCGTGTTTTTGATGATGATGCGCGGCTTTTGTTTGATGCGCTGCCGGATGCGGTGTTTGATAAAATCTATCTGTTGTTTCCGGATCCGTGGCCGAAGAAAAAGCATGCGGCGCGGCGCTTTGTGAATTCGGACAATCTTAATCAATTGTCGCGGCTTTTGAAGAAAGGCGGTATTTTGCAAATTGCCACCGATCATCAAGTTTACAAGCGTTGGGTGTTAGAGCAAATGCGTATGCGTTCCGATTTTGTATGGACAGCGCAAACTTCCGACGATTGGCGCAATCCGCCTGCCGATTGGCATGAAACCAAGTATCAACGCAAGGCCATACGGGAAGGGCGTAGGCCGGTCTTTTTCGAATATAAAAAAGTGTAAACCTCGTCTAATGGTCATCTGCTTGCAACTTTTCTCCT
>JAZNQW010000065.1:0-4365 GCA_045590435.1 Alphaproteobacteria bacterium
ACCGCTTGGCCTCCGACTTCTCTCTCGAATGCCCCTTTTAAACTTTAATCAAACAGTCTGATTAGTTACCAGCTTTAACAACTGTAACTGCACGACGGTTTTGAGCCCAAGCTGCTTCATTGCTACCAAATACAGCCGGTCTTTCTTTACCGTAAGAAATTGTAGAAATTCTGTGTTCTGCAATACCTTGAGATACTAAGTATTGTTTAACAGCATTAGCACGACGTTCACCCAAAGCTAAGTTGTATTCGCGTGTACCGCGTTCATCGCAATAACCTTGAATGATAACGTTTGCATCTTCGTGATTTTTCAACCAGTTAACTTGTGTATCTAATGCAGCTGTAGCTTCAGCAGACAAAGCAGAACTATCAAAAGCAAAGAATACTGTATCTGTTGAATTTTCAGCAAAATTACGAGCCAATCTAGATTCGCAATCCGCACCGCTGAACAAGCCACCATCCATACCGAAGGTAGAGCAGCCGGATAAAGCTACAAGAGCTACGAACAAACTTAAAAGTTTTTTCATTTTATTTTCTCCATATGGTTTTTACAAATTTGTGTATTTGAACAATTGTTAATAAATTGCATAACAACTAATACAATGTTAAATTAAGAAATATTTGTAAATTTTTCAATAAGAAAAATAAAAAAAATAGCAATATAGTTAAAAATTGTGCATTATTTTTTGGATTTTAGTTCTAAATAGCGACAATTACACACTTTTTATTTTATCAACAACTATTCAACACTGATTAATTTTTATAAGCGGCTTTAACTATATTTTTCTGTTTTTCGATATCAAAATCTACTTTTACATTTAATTGCGGTGCAACCGAAGTAATAATATTTTTGGTAATCGGCACCGCATTCCAACCGGCTTCCGTATGGCCGAAGGTTTCTTTGCTACCTTTAGGATCATCTACAACAACAAGTAACGCATATTGCGGATTTGATTCTGGAAAACCGGAGATAAATGTGGAAATACTTTTCTTATGATTATAATGGCCATTTTCCAGTTTATCAGCCGTTCCGGTTTTACCAAATACTTGATAACCTTCAACATTAGCCCGACGTCCCGTACCTCGTACAACAACGGCACGCAACAAATGGCGCATCGATTCGGAAGTCTTTTCCGAGACAACTCTCTTACCTTCACGGCGCTTATTATATAAAAGACTCGGTTCATGATAGATACCGCCGTTGACCACCGCAGAAAAGGCACTGATAATATGCAAAGGTGTTGTGGATATGCCGTATCCGTAACTGATTGTAGCCATAGTATGATTGGTCCAACGATCGGCTCTTAAAAACAGCGGACGCGATACTTCCGGCAACTCAAAGGCTGTCAACTCCTTATCCATATTAATTCTTTGAAAAAATTGGCGTTGAAACTTTTTCCCTACTTGCATCACCTCCAAAGTTGAACCGATATTTGACGATTCGACCAAAATATCTTCCGGTGTAAGCATTTTATGTGAGCCGTGCGGATCAGTAACACGAGCCTTACCGAAATAAACCGGACGAGAAGTATCAAATCTGTCTGTAACCTTAACTTTGCCACTGTCTAAACACAAAGCCGTATTAAAAACCTTAAATACCGAACCGGCCTCGTAAACACCTTTTGTGGCAAAATTAAACATTTCACGTTCACCCACTTTGATATTTTCATTCGGATCAAAATCCGGCACCGAAGTCAACGCCAAAATTTTTCCCGATTTTACCTCCATCAAAATGGCGGCCGCTCCTTCGGCCTTAAACTGCTTCACACCTTCTATCAGCGCATCACGAATTGTATTTTGAATCCCCAAATCAACAGATAAATATAACGGCTTGGTAGAAGTAGTAAGCCGTTCATTCATATATTTTTCCAATCCGGATATACCGACATTGTCAATATTTGTATTACCTAAAACATGAGCAAATAAGTTCTTATGCGGATAAATACGTTTTTCAAAATTTTCAAATTCCAATGCCGGAATACCCAAATTATTAACCTGAGATTGCTGTGCCGGCGAAAGATTTCTTTTCAAATAAACAAAGGTGCTTTTACGGGTAAGTAAATCATAAAAACGATCATACGAGACATCCGGAAAAATATAATTCAGTTTTTCAGCCACATCACGCGGATTTTTTACTTTTTTGGCATTTGCATATAAATTAACTGTTGGCAAAGAAGTGGCTATTATTTCACCATTACGATCCAATATATCGGCGCGTTTAACCGGATTCCGTAAATGCAAAAATTCTTCTTCCGCCAGTTGTTCTGAAGCAATAGCCGTATCAATATTAATACCTTGACTCAAACATACATAACTGACACGCAAACACAAAACGGCATATACCAGAATAAAACAAAACATGGAAACAATAATGCGCTGGCGGCAAACCAACACGCTATCATTTTCGGTTGTATAGGTTTTGTGAGTTAAACCGCAAGCAATTTTCACCTCTTGACCAGGCAAATAGAATCTATCTGTATTTTTCTTTGAAAATCCTATATTGATCCCCATTTCTATCTCTTAACAGCCTTAACCAACGTCGTTAAATTTTTATTCTCTGTTTTTCTGTTTTGAACAGTATTCCCTTCTTCATAGTTGAATTGTAACACGGAATAGTTAATAATTTGTTCAGGTTTGGCATTTTCGAGAGATAATTGTTCATAGGCTAATTTTCTTAATCTTTCCGGTGTATTGTAATGACTCCATTCGGCTTTCAGAACATGAATATTTTCGATATCTTTTTGAATATTCGTATTAATTGTGGCAAGCCTACGTTCCAATCTTTGCACCTTATTCTTCAGCACCGAAGAACCTAAAGCAATACTCAGAGTTAGCGTGAGCCATAAAATAACCATTGCTGTTTTAATATTACTCATTTTTATCTCCTTACTGCATATCTGAGTTTTGCGGAACGTGCACGCGGATTACGCGAACATTCATCTGCCGTTGGGGTAATAACTTTTGAAACTTCGGCAAAAAGGCTGTCATCAGCCACTAAATCCGGAGCATATTTGGAAATACGCACCTTTTTACCGCCGTTTTCTTTCATGAAAATTTTAACAATACGATCTTCTAAAGAATGAAAATCAACCACTATCAATCGACCACCCGAAAGTAAACGACCGGCAGAACTTTGCAAACCCTTCGCCAACTCATTTAACTCATCATTAACAGCGATTCGCAGTGCTTGAAACGTACGTGTTGCCGGATCAATTTCACCTGCTCTCTTATGTAATACCGAATAAATGATGCCAGCTAATTCTGTGGTTGTTTCAATGGATTTACCGCGACGATACTCTACAATTTTTCGCGCAATTTGCCGCGATTTATGCTCTTCGCCATATTGATATATCAAATCAGCCAAATCTTTCTCAGTATATGTATTAACAATATCTGATGCACTCAAACCCTCGCACGACATACGCATATCCAATGCCGCTTCTTTAGAAAATGAAAAACCACGTTCGGCATCATCCAACTGCATTGACGAAACACCTATATCAAACACCGCACCGTTGATTTTCTCCGGCACCAAATCGGCAAACTCACCGAATCGGCCCTGTCTGAATTCAAAACGAGCACCATACATATTTTTCAATTCATTAGCACGAATCCGCACATTCGGATCCCTATCCAAAGCTATAACCTTACAATCTGCCGCTTCTAAAATGGCTTGCGTATAACCGCCGTTACCGAATGTGGCGTCAACATAGACCTCTCCTTTTTGAGGTTTGAGATATTGAATGACCTCTGACAACATAACCGGAATATGTCGTTGTTGACTTACTGCCATTATTCCGTATCCTTTGCTGTTTTAAGAACCGGACGGTGCTTCATAACCTCTGCGCGAATCCGTGCCTCTTCTTTAGCCCAATTTTCCGGATTCCAAATTTGGAACTTGCGACCTTTACCGACAAATACGGCAGTATCCGTAATCTGTGCATGTTTCAACAATTTTTCGGTTAAAACAATACGGCCTGTACTGTCAAACGTAAAGCGCCGAGCATCGCCGAAAATTAAATTAGTTAAATTATCTTGTGTTTCCGAAAAGAAATCAGTGGCATTTTCTATATCCGTTGCCAACTTATCAAGCGTATCTTCCAAACACCCCTCAATGCAAGGAGATGTCAAACTCCGATAGCATACAATTTCCGTTGCTAGTTCTTTTGCTATGGCACGATAATCCGAAGGCAATGAAACGCGACCTTTCGCGTCTACCTTATTGAAAATCGTATCCATAAACAGAAAGATTTTACGCATATTGGATTCCCTTGGATTCGTTTCTATTAATTATGGTATAGCATGGTATTTCATGGGATTCAATGGTATTTTTTAGCATTTTATTAACTGTTCTATATATGTTCTG
>JAZNQW010000066.1:0-7784 GCA_045590435.1 Alphaproteobacteria bacterium
CATTGCGGAAGAGATTCAGGCACAATTGCCGGATGGTGATGATTGTGAACTACAGTTTCCGATCAACAACCAGATTCCCAATATGTGGATTACACCGGATGCCGATGAGCCTGAAATGACGGCTGTTAAGCTGGGTTTCAACAATTTGGGACCGTATTGCAAAAAATACCGTCCGAACTCTCGAACAAAGTCTGACGTCTGCCTGATTACAGATCTCCGCGATGGAGACTTTATCGGCAAACTCACTAAGTACGGTACACCAACGCCGGCTACCATCGGGATGTTTTATGAGTTGCTTGAAAAACAATATTAAAGACTCGTTATGATGCACAGTAAGTGAACTGATTTAAGAAAATCCGCTTCAGGCTAACAACCTCAAGCGGATTTTTTGTTTGACTTTTACAAAATTTACATTTATGATGCCCATCAAATTCAAGTTATGATGTTTTATTATTTAAGAACCTCACGAAAAGGCGTGAGTAACTATAAGTATGGAATTAACAGCAACTTATGTTGTCGGTAATCTTGAACTTATCGGCCAAGAAAACGGCAGAATTGCCGTCCGTATCAAGAATTGTGGCACTAAAACCAGAGTCTATGGTACCAAAAAAGTCTTCGGTAACCATTGTGAAGGAAGTATTTACGGCGAGTTCAGTAAGGATAAAATCAAGCTGAGCCACCCTGTACGGTCTTTTGCTCAAGGCGATAAAGTGAAGCTTATTCGCCACTATGGAGATAACGAGGATGATGACAGATATACTCTGAAGAACCTAACTCTTGCGTCTAAAGAAATCGCCGGACTGAATGAACTGGAGCCGAAATCTGGCGAAAAGCCATTCAGTATTGATGTTATCGGTACTTTGCTGCACATCGGATGGGGACCAACTAAGGTTTATCTACGTCTGAAGTGTTGTCAAAAAAAGCTGATTTTCTTTGATGAAAAGCGAAAGTCATCAGAGAAAACCGAGACTTTCGAAAAAGAAATCTATGGCGAGATTCCCAAAGATGCGCTGCGTCTTGACCTTTGTATAGAGACACTTGCCGCCTACAAAAAAGGCGATAAGGTATGCTTATCTCGTGTTGAGGACGGCTCTTTTGATTTTGACAACCTGACGCTCTCGGTCTGTCACGCAAAACCGAAATACCATTCAGCTATGAGCTTATGATTACACTGTAAAAACCAAATTTAAAATCCCCCGCCGCCACCATGCCGCGAGGGATTTTTTTTTGTTTGACTCTGAAAGATTTTTTATTTATGGTGTGTTTTAGAAAATCTATAATTATAACAATGAATTATTAACAAACTAAATATTATTGCGTATGGAAAGAACAGATGAAGCCATTGCTCTGTTTAAGAAACAGTATGGCAAAACTCCGAAAGAGGCAGGTTTTCCGGTAATCGGCATTTATAAGAGGCAGAGTGCTTTTCTTTATGCCGCCTCCGAAGAAGTAATTAAGGCCTATAAAACTCATCAGAACATCGTCCGTGGGGTGATATTCTGGGGTATATGGCCATTAGTCTTGATAATGATAAACTGTCTTGATGCTATGAAACGGTATCAAGAGATGTTTCATTGGCGTTGTGTGGTAAGCTACGTTTTTCTGGCTGTTTGGCTTGTTGTGGTTGTCACCTTATACATTAAGGTGCTTAAACTGGGCAAGAATTTTAAGTTAGGTAAAAACATTACCTATCTGAACTACTAAACCGTAAATGCGTATGAGAAAAAAGTTGTTTTTTGTGTTAATTGCCGCGCTCAGCGCAGTATTAACAAGTTGTTCTGCCTTTGACAGTGAGCCGATTGAGCCGAAGATTGTCGGAACGACTTTCTTGCAAGAGGAAAAAGGTCTGATTTTTGCGGAATTTGACTCTGTTCGCTATACACCGACAATCATCTATACCGGTCAAAAAGTCGGTCGAGATGGTATAGAGGGAACGGTCAAGCCGGTTGTGGGTATACAGGTTACTGCATTTACCAGTAATATTCATCAGGAACCTGTCTTCTTTGTGGGTAAGGTAACAGTAGAGCAGATTGAGAAATACTATCACAAAAATTTTGCATTTGTGACTGTTATTTTAATCATAGTCATTGGCCTTATATTGATGTGTATTATCCATGGAATAGCAACAAGAAAATCCGCTTAAGTTCCTGTTGTGAATGCTGATGTCTGATTTAAACTCTAAAAGCGTATGGAAAAACAGCATTTAACTTTGAGGCAAAGAATTGCCTATGCCCATTGGTCAGCTAAGTTTTCATTTGGTTTTCCGTGGCAGGGATGGTTCTGGGTGTTGGTTGCCGGAATTATATACATCGGACTTGCTTTTTGGTTTTTTGAACCGGAAATCAGATCTTTGCTGAGTGTTTCTGCTCCTCATGCTTTAGGTAAAAGATATTTTTTCGGTATATTTGCGGCAGTTTCACTGATGACAGTGAGTTATGTGACTGTGTATATACCTTTTTTTATCATATCGTTTTTTGACAAAGACGAGGTAATGCGTAAGCACTTCTTGAAATATCATTATCGCAAGCATTAAACAAAAGCTCCCCCGCCGCCATGTGCCGCGAGGGAGTTTTTTTATGCCTTAATTCTACCGATTAAGCATCAGCTTCATCGGTGCGCGGTTCGTTGATGACCGTTTCCGCCTCATCTGCCAAAACAGCTTCCGAGTCAATAACGTTATCATTTTCCTCGTCAATTTCTTCATCAGTGCCGGCATCAGCATCAAGTTTTGTGACCGAAACCACATTTTCGTTTTCAGCCGTACGGAACAAAATCACGCCTTGCGTCTTACGACCGGCAATACGAATATCGTTCACCGGCATTCTGATGAGCTTACCGCCGTCAGTGACCATCATGATTTCTTTATCGTCTTCTATCGGGAAAGTACAAACAACTTCCTTATTACGCGGCGACAGCTCAATATTGGCAATACCTTGACCGCCGCGTCCGGTTACACGATATTCATACGAAGACGAGCGTTTGCCGTAACCGGTAACCGTTACGGTCAGCAAGAATTCTTCCAATTCCTGCATTTGGGCAAACTGTTCCGGTGTTAACAAATTCAATAATCCGGTTTGGTCAGCTGTAACACAGCTGTTTTCGCCAGCCTCGGCTTCCATACGTTTCATAGCGCCGGCAACCTTCAAATACTCATCACGTTCTTCAACTGTTGCTTTAATATGTTTCAATATAGACATTGAAATTACTTCATCTTTCGGAGCTAATTTAATACCACGTACACCAGTTGAATTACGTCCGACAAACACACGCAAATCGGCCACAGGGAAACGAATACATTTACCTTGCCGCGTTGCGAGCATAATATCATTGTTGTCGTCACATAGTGCCACATTCACCAGTTTATCGCCCTCTTCCAACTTCATGGCAATTTTGCCGTTTGCCTGAACTTTAACAAAGTCCATCAGGCTGTTGCGACGAATATTACCGCTTGAGGTGGCAAAGGCAATAGACATACCCTCGCACTCAGCCTCGTTCTCCGGCAACTTCATAATCGCCGTAATGTTTTCACCATTCTCTAACGGCAACAGATTGATAAACGGCTTACCTTTAGACGTCGGCGAGCCGAGCGGCAATTTGTAAACCTTCATTTTATAGACAATGCCGCGGCTGGAGAAGAACAATACCGGCGTATGGGTACTGGCCACAAACAAGCGCGTTACAAAATCTTCTTCCTTGGTGGTCATACCGGACTTACCCTTACCACCGCGCTTTTGTGCCTTATAAGCATTGAGCGGCACGCGTTTAATGTAACCTTCTTCGGTTACCGTCACCACCATTTCTTCGCGCTGAATAAGCGATTCAATATCTTGGTTATATTCAATATCTTCAATTTGCGTCATCCGTGGTGTGGCATATTCATCTTTAACTGCCACCAATTCATCCCGCATAATACCGTAGAGTTTCTCACGGCTTGATAAAATTGATAAATATTCTTTAATATCGGCGCCTAAAGCCACCAGTTCTTCATGAATTTTATCACGTTCTAAACCGGTTAAGCGTTGCAATTTCAAATCCAAAATCGCGCGCGCTTGGTCGTCTGACAAACGATATTCGCCGTTTTCCACCTTATGATCCGGCTCATCAATCAAATCCACCCAAGAAGAAATGGTGCCGGCCGGCCACGGACTAGCTGTCAGCTTTTCACGTGCATCTTGCGGTGTCGGCGCATTTTTAATCAGCTCAATCACCGGATCCAAGTTTTCTACGGCAATCGCCAAACCAACCAAAACGTGTGCTCTTGCGCGTGCTTTATTGAGGCGGAAAATCGTGCGGCGACGGATAACTTCTTCACGAAACTCGATAAAGGTTGAAATAATATCACGCAAATTCATCATCATTGGACGGCCGCCGTTAATGGCAAGCATATTCATACCGAAACTGGTTTGTAATTCGGTATATTTATAGAGCTGGTTCAAAATTACTTCAGCTTGGAAGTCACGCTTAATCTCAATGACGATGCGCACACCTTGACGATCTGACTCATCGCGAATGTCGGAAATACCCTCAATGCGCTTGTCTTTTACCAACTCGGCAATATGTGCTACCAAATTGGCTTTATTCACCTGATATGGTACTTCGTGAACAATAATCGCTTCTTTATCTTTGCGAATTTCTTCAATACTGCATTTAGAACGCATCATTACCGAGCCGCGGCCGGTCAAATATGCCTGACGCGCACCGCCGTAACCCAAAATCAATCCGCCGGTCGGAAAATCCGGTCCCGGAACAATTTTAATGAGGTCTTCAATGCTGATTTCCGGATTATCAATATAGGCACAGCAAGCATCAATCACCTCGCCCAAGTTATGTGGCGGAATATTTGTTGCCATACCCACGGCAATACCGTTACCGCCGTTAACGAGCAAATTCGGAAAACGTGCCGGCAAAACAGTCGGTTCTTGCAATGATTCATCATAGTTCGGCATAAAGTCAACCGTATCTTCATCCAAGTTGTCGGTCAAACAAGACGAAACCTTAGCTAGACGTGCCTCCGTATAACGCATAGCCGCAGCACCGTCACCATCCATAGAACCGAAGTTACCTTGCCCATCAACCAACGTTAAACGCATAGAAAATGGTTGTGCCATACGCACCATGGCCTCATAAATTGAGCTATCACCATGCGGGTGATATTTACCCATAACATCGCCGACAATGCGGGCAGATTTACGATACGGTTTGGTTGAATCATAACCATTCTCAAACATGCCGTAAATAATACGACGATGCACCGGCTTCATGCCGTCACGAGCATCCGGCAAGGCGCGCGAAACAATAACGCTCATAGCATAATCCAAATAGCTACGGCGCATTTCTTCCGAAATCATGGTCGGGGCAATATTATCTGTTTTAACAACTTGAGTTGTTTCAATTTCTTCAGTCACTTTATACCTCTTTTTACATATTTTACAAAAACTAATCAAATATAGCAAACAACCCCGTCAATAAAAAGTTTTTTTTGCTTTTTATCCACTTGTAAAAAACGTTTTTGAACAGACTTGACATTAAGATTGAAAAATGTTACATTCGCTACGATTTTGAATTATGAAGATAGCAATTATATATAGAAAAAGGCCTTGCCCTTTTGCGATAAAAGCTGTAAGGCTGTATAGTGTTTATTAACAATATTTGTTTCATTAAAAACTTGCCGCTATGAAGAAATTCGTGATGTCTCATTTAGAGGCAAGAGAAATTGATTTTGCGCCGGTTCGCGAGGTAGATGAATAAGAACGTGCTTCTCAGATATCTACCGGACGATGAATTGGAGAAACACACTGGCGCATTTTGGCTTTTTTAATCTGTTCGCACCGCCGCCCTTTCGGACCGCGGTGTTTTTTTATTTAACTTCCGCCATTTTTTGTCCCATATTGACATGCGTTTCCAACGCAATATCAGCAATTTTAACAGCATCTTTGGCAAACAAACAAATAACGGTACTGCCCATCATAAACTTACCGATTTCATCACCTTTGTTAAAATGAATATCTTTCGGTTCGTAGAAATTTGTTTCAATCTGCCCCAATTTGTTAGGTGCCACCACGCCGGCCCATTTTGTTTCAATGCTACGTACAATGGCGGCACCCACCAAAACAACAGCCATCGGCCCTGCTACCGTATCAAACAAACAAACCACTCGTTCATTACGCGAAAAGAGCTCCGGAATGCGCTGTGTATAAAGCGGATTCACGGAAAAAAGCTCTCCCGGAATATACGTCATTTTTTTAAGTTGACCGGCCAAAGGCATATGTACTCTGTGATAATCACTCGGCGATAAATAAACGGTCATAAAATCACCGTTATTAAACAAAGCCGCATCTTCAGCCGACCCTAACAGTGCGTCCGTGGTAAAATAATGTTCTTTGGCTTGTAACTGTATATTCTCAATCAGTCGCCCATATTGACTGACTCGACCGTCGGCCGGAAACACAACACTTTTAAGAGCCGCATCAATCGGTCGCACACCGGCTTTCAATGCCCGTGCAAAAAAACTGTTAAATGTTTTATAATCAGCTACTTGCCCTTCCATTTCATCAAGATTAATATGATAAAAACACGCAAAACGTTCAATGGCCCACGTTGTTGCTTTTCCCAATTCGGCACCGGCCAGCCAACCGACAACCCGAGTCAGTATTTTCTTCGGTAAAACATATTGTAAACGCACTTTAATGTTATTCATATCTAAGCATTGCATTTTGGTTCTCCTTGCTATTCTGCTATTTTTCTAATGCAAATTTTAAAATCTGTCAACCCGTAATCATTGCTTGCATTTTAATGTTCTTTGGTGTATGATAAGAGATATGGTATTACCTAAGGGAATAAGAATATGAAAAACTGGCACTACGGAATAGCTCTTGGAGCATTATTAACATGTTATAACATGCCTGCTCAAGCTTGGGGAACAATTAAGGATACAATATATAACGCCGCCAAACGCGGTGATGCGCAAGCAATCGAATATTACTTGCAACAAGGATATTCCATAGATTCGACAGACAGTGACGGCATGTCGGCACTTTGCACGGCACACGCAGAGGGTAATGCAACAGCATATAACCTGCTTTTGAGATACGGAGCAAATTCTTATGCACAATGTATGTATGCACCGGCAACCGGTGCCGCCGCATCTTCCGGAAAATTTGTAATCGGCGGCATGCCTTATATTTTGGCCGGAACAGCAGCTGTAGCCGTAGGCGCTGCAGTGGCGGCAGCCGGTGGTCATGGTGGTGGCGAGTCATCTTCTTCTAAATCTACAAGCAATTCAACAGGTAATACAGATACCAACAGTGATTCTGAAAATTTGGATTTTGACGGTTTATATGTGATCGGGTTCCCTGATGATAGTCCTTCTGCAACAAACAGCGAATATAATGCCGGAGAAGTCAGTAATGAGAGCACAACATCAGCAATTTGGAGCGGTAGTGATGCTTCGGAATACAGCGGTTATGTTTCCACACCTTATACAAAGGATAATTACCAGGCAAAAAATGAATATAAATTTCGCACGGCCGAAGTTTATGGGCCAACGTTGACGGCACCGGTTAATTATTTGGGCGCCATCAATGCTTCCAGTGCTTATGTTAAATTTACCGGTTTAACGGAAGATAACAAATTTGCCACCGATTTAAAACCGATTTCAGTCGGTGTAATTGATACCGGCGTATGGTATAATCATACCGAATTTATGATGACTGATGCGTTCGGTCAAAAACACAGTAAAGTCAGCGGTTATAATTTTGACTACGGTCCTTGCCGTAACGGAGATA
>JAZNQW010000067.1:0-3925 GCA_045590435.1 Alphaproteobacteria bacterium
ACTCTTTGGCTACATTGCAGGCTTCCTGACCAATCAGAGCATCAGCCACCAACAATGTTTCCGTCGGCTGTGCCAGTTTTTTGACTTCCGCAACTTCATTCATCAGCGCTTCGTCAATTTGCAGGCGACCGGCCGTATCCAAAATCAGCAAGTCATAAACACCGGTTTTAGCCGTTTGCAAAGCACGCTTAGTAATATCAAGCGGCTTTTGCCCGGCCACAATCGGTAACACATCAACGCCAATTTGTTTGCCGAGCTGCGCCAATTGCTCTTGTGCGGCCGGACGATAAATATCCAGTGAGGCGAGCAAAATGCGCTTATTCTTTTTAAGTTTTTGCGCCATTTTGGCTGCCGTGGTAGTTTTTCCCGAGCCTTGCAAGCCTACCAGCATAAAACATACCGGTGCCGGCGCATTGAAATTGAGTTCGGTATCATCTGCGCCCAGCAGTTTAACCAACTCATCATGCACAATTTTAACCACCATTTGCCCCGGTTGAACCGATTTAACCACCTTTTCACCCAGTGCTTCAGTTTTCACATGCGCAATAAAATCTTTAACTACCGAAAGCGACACATCTGCTTCAAGCAAAGCCATACGAATTTCGCGCATGGCATCATCAATATCTTTTTCATTCAAAACGCCACGCGACGTAATTTTTGAAAAAGCCTGATTCAGCCGATTTGTTAAACTTTCAAACATTAAAGTTTTATCCTTTTCACTTTCATATAAACAAATTTACGTCAGTGTGCGAACCCTCGCTGACTGACGGAACTCCTTAGAGTCTGGTATTTTTACATCATTTTAATGTGGTAAAAATCCTCTAAATTCTTGTGTTTTATACGCTTTAAAATTGTTATTGTCAATAACTTTTTTAATCAAAAACTAACGCTTTATTTATTATTTGTAACTATTATATTGTAGCGATGGGAGAGAAGTATGCGTTTGGGGCAAAAAATATGGGCTTTATTTTTAAGTTTGGCGCTGTGGTTTACAGCCTTACCGGTGTATGCCGGTAATGTGCAAAGCACCGAAAATACTTCTATTCGCCTTTTTTCCGATGGAAAACATGAGCTGATTGCACAGGTTCACATGAACGAAGGCTGGCACATTTATTGGCGCAACCCCGGTGAAATCGGTAAACCGACCGTTATCAGCGCGCAAAACGGTGATTTGCAAATTATTAATCAATCCACGCCGGAAATTCACCGCGTTTATGAAGTTTTGAATGAATATTTATATGCCCATACCGCTTATTTTGCTCTTTATATGCCTAAATTAAAAGATGCCCGTCTAACCTTTTCGTTTGTTGAGTGCAATGATATTTGTAAGCCGGAAAAACTGACTTTTAACTTGAATGATGTTATGCCCTCTGCGCCGGAAGATTGGCAAGCCGTAAAAGCGGCCGCCGAAGCTACCTTCCCGCAAAAAATCAAGCTGACCAGCCCTATTGATTCCAACCGTGTACATTTTGAATTACCGGCGCGTGAAATTATGCAATTTATTCCGGCTGAAAGTGAAATTCTTGATATTGATTCTTTGCAAATTAATCAAAAACGGCAAAAGTTTGACATTGAATGGCAAACATTGGACAAGCAAAAACTTTCGCAAGCGCTGCTAATTACGCCGGACCGCGCTTATATTGCCGACATTGTTTATACCGACATGCCGCAAAACACGTTGTGGTATATTCTGCTTTTAGCATTTGTCGGCGGCGTTATTCTAAACACTATGCCGTGCGTATTTCCAATTTTAAGCCTGAAAATTTTCACTTTGCTGAAATCGGTGCGCCGTCGTGGTCGTTGGCAACGGGCAATTGCTTATGTGATTGGTGTTTGGTGTTCATTTATGTTGTTAACATTATTGTTGGTTTATTTTAAGAAGCAAGGTGAGGCTATCGGTTGGGGATTTCAGTTGCAATCACCATGGTTTGTGGGGACCATGGCGGTTATTTTCCTGATTTTATTCTTTTTTATGACTGAATGGCTTCATTTTCCGAGCTTCGCAGCGCAACATGTTCATAAAGCGGCCAAAACCAACGCGTTTGCTACCGGCTTTTTTGCCGTTTTAATAGCCAGCCCCTGCACCGGTCCGTTTATGGGCGCTGCCGTCGGTTATGCCTTTATGCAAAACAATATGCAGATTTTTGCCGTGTTTACGGCTTTGGCACTCGGCTATTCCTTACCTTATGCATTGATTGAGCTTTATCCGCAATCCGTGCGTAAAATTATGCCGCGACCGGGGCGTTGGATGCAAAAAATAAAATATCTGCTTTCGATACCGATTTTATTGACATCACTGTGGTTGTTTTGGGTTTTGGGCTCACAACTTCATGCCAATTTCCGTATAACAGATAGTACTACCGATTTGGCATGGCAGGAATATGATGCCGCGCAGATTAATCAGTTAGCGCAAGCCAATGAAAAAGTCGTAATTGATTTTACAGCCGATTGGTGCTTAACCTGTCAATTTAATGAAAAAATTTTATTGCAATCGGCAAAATTTGAACGATGGGTTAGAAAAAACAATGTGCAACTGTTTCGCGCCGATTTAACTGAGGATAATGATGTTTATGATGCCGCTTTATCGGCATATGGTCGTGACGGCATCCCTGTTTATGTTTATTACCATAACGGTTCTTATCAAATTCTGCCTATTTTCTTTAATGTTGATAAATTACCGGTTTCATAAATATGAATTTATTTTGACAACATATATGCCATCTGCTAACATAAACCTAATCATTTTTACAGTAAGGGAATATTATGGAAAAAGTTGATAGTCCGTTGGAAATGTTTTCTTCTATTTTAATTCAGCAATATATTCGCTTGATGACGGCGGCGGCATATCATCAGAGTGAAGGCAAGCAAAATGTGTTTTCCTTTATCATGGAGCCGGCTGATTATGAACAAATGATTTCTGAACCGTTACAAACCGCTTTACTGAATTTGGATTTACAATATGATGCTGAAAGCAAACGATTAGATGTTACTCCGAATGCAGAATTTATTGAGCAATATCAAAATGCCATTATGCAAGATGTAGCCGAAAAATACTTTGCTAATTATGCACACCGTTATGACCGGTATATCAGATTTATTGCCGCGGTGTAAATAAGCTACATAAGCAAAAAAATGCTCAAACATAAAACCATTTCTAATGAATCAGATAAGCAGTTTCCCTCTTTGCGCGGTGTACTAAAAAAGGTACATAAGCAAAAAATGCTCAAACATAAAACCATTTCTAATGAGTCAGATACGAAGAAAGTTTTCTCACGCTGTGTACAAAAGAGGTACATAAGTGAGAAAACTTTCAAGTAGATGGCCATTAAAAATGGTTTTTGTTATTTGACTTCTTCAAAGTCCGCATCAACCACATTTTCATCTTTCGGTGCTTCGGCAGAATTTCCGCCCATATCGGCACCTTGTTCAGGGCCTTGTGCACCGCCGGCTTGTTGCGATTTATACATCGCTTCGCCGAGCTTCATGGAAGCCTGCATTAAGGTATCTGTCTTAGACTTAATGTCTTCAAGATCGTCTTTTTCAATGCTGGCTTTAACCGCTTCAAGAGCCGACGTAATACTGCTCTTTTCAGAATCGGAAACTTTATCGCCGAATTCTTTAAGGTTCTTTTCCACTTCGTGAACCAGACCTTCTGCACGGTTTTTGGCTTCAACTAACTCTTTTTTCTGCTTATCGGCTTCGGCATTGGCTTCGGCATCTTTCACCATCTTATTGATTTCGTCTTCGCCTAAGCCGCCCGAGGCTTGAATGCGAATGGCTTGCTCTTTATTGGTGGCCTTATCTTTGGCCGAAACGTTTACAATACCGTTGGCGTCAATATCAAAGGTTACTTCAATTTGTGGCATACCACGCGGTGCCGGCGGAATACCAACCAAATCAAATTGACCTAATAACTTGTTGTGAG
>JAZNQW010000068.1:0-1790 GCA_045590435.1 Alphaproteobacteria bacterium
TTTTCTACTGCAGCTACCGCCTGCTTTGAAGCAGAGTTAACAGTGATGTTAATGCTGCTTGTTACAGCACCGCGTGCGAGCAAACGAATACCGTCCAACTTCTTCGAAATCACATTTGAAGAAAGTAATGTTTCAACGGTAATTGCTTTGGCGTCTAATTTGCCGGAATCAATAGCCTTTTGAATGGTATCCAAATTAACCACTGCAAATGTTTTTGCAAACGGATTTTTGAAACCATGCTTCGGCAATTGACGATAAATCGGCATTTGACCACCCTCAAAGCCCATCTTGGCACCGCCGGCACGCGCTTTCTGACCTTTGTGGCCGAGGCCGCAGGTCTTGCCTTTGCCGGAACCGATACCGCGACCGACACGCTTGCGGTTTTTGGTAGCGCCTTCGTTATCTTTTAATTCATTAAGTTTCATTTTCTTATTCCTTAATCTCTATACTCACTCAATCAAAGTTTCTTCACAACATCTAAAGATTGGGAAGAAAGGCTGTGCTACGCTGTGAATTTTTGCCGCCGTGTAGAAACAACTACACAAGAAGAAAATTTACAAGTATGACAACCTTTCTGCACAATCCCCTGTTATTCTTCAACCTTAACCAAATGAGATACCTTCTTAATCATTCCGCGAATAGACGGCGTATCTTCCAGTTCAACCGTACGACCGGTTTTGGTCAAACCCAAACCGCGCAGATTCTTCTCTTGAATCTCCGGACGACCAATCGTGCTGCCTGTTCTCGTTACTTTAATTTTTTTCTTTGCAGCCATGATTATGCCTCCTCTTTGCCTTCTTTAGCAGCCGCAGTATTTTCGCGACGGCTAACGATATCGCCAACTTTCTTACCGCGCTTTGTAGCCACCATTCTTGGTGAATTGATGGATGTTAAAGCGTTAAAAGTTGCCTTAATCATGTTATACGGGTTATTTGAACCTAAAGACTTTGCCACAACGTCTTGCACGCCCAAAACTTCAAATACGGCACGCATCGGGCCACCGGCAATAACACCGGTACCGGCAGGAGCCGTTCTTAACACCACCTTACCGGCGCCGAAACGACCGGCAATATCGTGGTGCAAAGTTCTGCCTTCGCGCAACGGAATGCGGATAATGTTCTTTTTCGCTTCATTCGTTGCCTTCACAATGGCTTCCGGAACCTCAGCTGCCTTACCGGTACCGAAACCGATACGACCCTTTTGGTCACCAACCACAACCACTGCAGCAAAGCTCATAGTGCGGCCGCCCTTAACTGTTTTAGCAACGCGGTTAACGTGAACCAGTCTTTCAACCAGCTCTTCTTTAACTTCTTTTTTATTATGACGATCTGTAGATTGTACCATCTTCATCTCCTAGAATTTCAAACCAGCTTCACGCGCAGCATCAGCCAAAGCCTTCACACGACCGTGATAGATATAACCGCCACGATCAAAAATCACTTCGGAAATACCTGACTTTACTGCTCTTTCAGCAATTATTTTACCAATGAAGCCGGCGGCTTCAACCGTAGAAGATTTTTTAACCTGACCTCTGACTTCCTTATCTAATGTTGAAGCCGAAGCAACAGTCAAACCTTTTACATCGTCAATGATTTGTGCATAGATATGCTTGCCGCTACGGAAAACCGACAATCTTAATTTGCCGTTCGCAGCTGCTTTAATTGCAGATCTTACACGAGACTTTCTTCTCTCAAACAATTTTTTTGGTGTATTCATCGAATTATTCCTTATTTCTTCTTACCTTCTTTACGACGAACAGTTTCATTAGCATATTTCACACCTTTGCCTTT
>JAZNQW010000069.1:0-7399 GCA_045590435.1 Alphaproteobacteria bacterium
AATTTCTGAGAAACCTCATTTAAGCTGTCAGCATAGCGCGGTGCATTTTCAATGACCGCTTTATCACACTCTTCCTTAGAATCCAAAATGCGTAGCGGGTTACGCTCCAATCTGTTTTTACTGTCTTCCGAAAGCGCATCAAAATGTTGTTGTAAATAAGCCACCAATTTCTGACGATAAACATCACGGCTCTCGGCATCACCCAGCGAATTGATTTCCACTGTTACCTGTCCTTGTAAACCTAATTTTTGTAAAAACTCATAAGCCATAGCGATTGTTTCAATATCAGCTTGCGGTGTTTCCACTCCTAAAAGCTCTACACCGAATTGCGTAAACTGACGCTGGCGTCCTTTTTGCGGCCGTTCGTAACGAAACATAGGACCGGTGTAATAAAACTTAACCGGTAAATTCTGTTGCATACCTTCCGAAACAAAGGCTCGCACCACACCGGCCGTGCCCTCCGGACGCAAAGTTAAACTTTCACCGCCTTTATCTTCAAAGCAATACATCTCCTTCGTCACAATATCGGAAGTATCGCCCAAATTGCGCGAAAAAACTTCGGTAAACTCAAAAATCGGTGTTTCAATTTCCTCAAAACCGTATTTTTCCACCACAGCCGAACCGACAGTAATCACTTTTTTCGCTTTTCTTTTCGCCGCACCATATAAGTCATAGGTGCCGCGCACACTTTGCACTTTTGCCATTTTCCTACCTAATTTTTCTTTTGTTGATTCATAAATTTATTCAGTGGCACATTTTTCTTACGCATTGCCGTCACCACCTTAACTTTTTGACCATCCAACCAGAACTCGGCGTTATAGTAGCGCCCGACAGATACTGTTATATTACCTTCCGTCGGAATATCATAAGTAAAGCCTTTTTTATAAACATTACTGATTAACACTTTACCGTCTTGCTTTAATTCCACCCAAGTCGGACCAACCAGTTTCATCTGCATACGTATCCCTGTGTTATCTGAAGTTATCGGCGCTGTGTTTTTTTGATTTTCTGTTGTTTCTTCAACAACCTTTTCATTTGATTCTTCTTCCGCCTTTGTGTCAGCCTCTGATACCGTTTCGGCATTTGTGTTTATATTATTTTCTTTAGTTTCCGATACCGTCTCTGATGTTGAGTTTTGTTCTGCCGGTGCATCAATAATTTCCGGTTCCGGCACCACTACATCACTTTCAAAATTTTCGGTTTCTGCCGGTTGCGTTTCTTCTTGCGTCACAAACCATGCCCATGCAACCACCGAAGCCACCAATCCGATTATCCCCAGTACAATATGTCTTATTTTCGGCGCGGCCGGCGGTTCTGTGTTCTCCGGCGGCATATCATTATCAATTTCGCCTATAGATTTACGATACGAAAGCATAATACGCTCGCTGTTTAAGCCTAAATATTGCGCATAACTGCGAATAAAACCGGTTCCGTACGGTGCCGGCGGAATATTTTCAAAATCCATACCTTCAATCGCTTCCAAATAGAAGCGTCGAATGCACAATTCGTCAGCCGCATCGCGCAATGTTTTTCCTTGTTTTAAACGGGCATTACGCAAAATTTCACCCATGGTTGAAGTATCATATTCTACAATTTCTTCTTGCACTGTTTTTCTCCTGTGTGGCGCTTATAACATAATTTTTAATCAATTGCAATAGTGTGATCATAAGCATAAGCCGTCAACTGAGGTCGTAAACTGGTTTTACTCGATTTCAAAAGGCTTTTGACATAATCTGACACATCTTCATAACGCATGCTCATAATCATCTTTTTTATATTGGCATATGAAGCACCGGAAACTGACAAATTCTGATAACCTAAGCCGATTAAACACATTGCCTCTAACGGATTGCCGGCCATCTCACCGCAAACTGAACAATAAACCTTGTATTGGTTAGCTTTTTCAACAATTTTTTTCATTAACTTTAAAAACGGTGCCGACAGTACATCATAGCGTTCCGACAATCGCGGATTACCTCGATCGCACGCATACACAAACTGATATAAGTCGTTTGTTCCCACCGAAACAAAATCAACCTGTTGAAACATTTCATCCAGTTGGAATAATATTGACGGCACTTCAATCATAATGCCCACTTTAACATTCTTGGCCACATTTTTGCCGCGCTTTTTTTCGTGCTCATATTCCAACATCAATGTTTCTTTGGCATCTAAAAACTCTTGCACGGTTGAAATCATCGGAAACATCACATACAAATCTTTTTCCGCCGCTGCCCGCAACATAGCACGCATTTGTTGACGAAGAATCGCACGCCGATCAAGCGTAATGCGAATCGAACGCCACCCTATTGCAGGATTATCTTCTTTCACTTCGCCCCAATATGGCAAGAATTTATCGGAACCGACATCCAAACTACGAAAAATAATTTTTTTATTTCCCAGCGCATCAAATAAGCGTTTATATTGGCGTTCTTGCATTTCAACATCCGGCATTTTATCGGCCGACATAAACGTGATTTCAGTGCGATATAAGCCAATCCCGTCACAATTTGTCGGTTTAATATATTCATAATCCAAATCGAGCCCATAGTTCATGGCTAAATTGATTTTCACGTCATCTTGAGTTTTGGTCGGTTTCTTACTTAAATTTTCCAAATCAGCAAATACTTTTTTCAGGCTGACCGATTTCTTTTTATAGTCGTGCATCAAAGTTTCGGACGGATGCGTATAAACCACCGCTTCATTTCCGTTTACGGCAATCAACTCGCCGGATTTAACTTCTTTCACAATACCATGAATTTTTGCCACCACCGGAATATTCAACGCTTTAGCCACAATTACCACATGCATGGTCGGCGTGCAATCCTCAATAATCAACCCGCGAATATGGTCATAGTTGTAATCCATCAAATCTGCCGGCCCCATGGTTTGCGCAATAATCACAATATCTTCGTCAGGCGACACCGGATTAAGTTCTTCACCGCCGGCAATAAATGTACGCAACCTGTCTGAAACATCTCGCAAATCATATAAACGCTCTTTTAAATAAGCATCATTAGTGGCTGAAAGTTTGTTCCACATATCTTCATAAACGTGTTCTACCGCTGCTTCGGCCGTATAACCTTTATCGATGTCGGCGGTAATTTTTTTATACCAACCTTTGTCAAGCGCAAACATTTTGTAGGCTTCCATAATTTCAGTGGTATTACCCAGATAACTGCCGGCCTGTTGTAATTTAGTGTCAATATATTCCACCATACGACGCCGACCTTCCGCCAACTTAGATTTTTCAAGCTCTATATTCTCGGCAAAAATATTGGTTAAATCACGATGACGACGATGCAACACAACTTTTCCCACACCATAGCCTTTATTCATTTTCGTGCCATGCAAAACATCACGCACCACAATACCTTTTTCACGAATAATTTGGTTGCGGTGTTCGGTAAATTCTTTAACAGCAAATAAATCCGGCAAAACCAATGCTAACGTTTCAACAAGTTCGGTTTGTTCCTCGGAATAACCATCCGTGCCGCCCTTAATCAGCACAATCACGCCGGCGGTATTGTTTAAACGTAACACGGGCACGCTTAAAACAGAAACATTACGCGCCATATCTGTTTCGCGCATAGAACGTTTTCCGGCCGCACTTTTACCAATCACATCTTCTTCAAAGCGAATGTTGTTTTTGTGGTTTTCGGCATGCCAACCGCCCATATATTCCAAATAATTATCATTTACCGTAGCATAAAGTAATGCCTCACGAGAACCGGTAGAATCAGCAAAAGCGCGCGTAATATTTTCTAATTTATCGGACATTATACTGTCTTTTGCCAATTCTGCCATAATTTTGCGCTGAATGGCCAAAGCCTCGCTCACCACATCTGATGTTTGCATTTTGCACATACCTTAATTTATAATTGTTGCAACATACTTTTTATGGTTTATACTAATTTTTGGGTGATGTAAACATAAAAAAGGAGATTTAAATGACTAATCAATATGCCCGTGGCCAAAAAGATATACGCCCTTGGGGAACTTGGGAAGTTGTTGATTGCGGTGCCGGATTTTGTGTTAAACAAATCACGGTAAATGCCGGCGGCATATTATCATTACAACTCCATCACTACAGGTCGGAACATTGGATTATTGTGCACGGCACCGCCACGATTACACTCGGTAATTTAGAATTAGAGAAAAAATCAGGTGAAAACATTTTTATTCCGGCCGAAACAAAACACCGAATCCAAAACAATACAGCTGAGCCGATAACCTTTATTGAAGTTCAGGTCGGCGATAATTTAGATGAAAATGATATTGTGCGCTATGAAGATAAATACGGCCGAGTCTGAAAAAATATCGTCTCAGTTCAATAAAATACTTGCAAATTCGTTAGATTAATTTAATATAGTTTCTGTCGGTAAGAGATTGCCGATGGAGTGTAACGGCTCCTCTAGTAGAAATAAACTCCTCTTTAAGGGGAGTCGGCAGAATATGTTGAATATGCCGAACTGTCTACTAGCAGTCGTTAACTCCCCACCTTGAAGGAATTTAAGGTGGTTTTTTGTTGGAATTTTGAAGTGTCATCTTGCACGCTTTTTTATAACGTCATCCCGCACTTTCTCTTCCTGAGATTCCACGGCTTGACCGTGGAATCTCAGCAAATCAAACAAAAAAGGAGTTTACGAAAATGTCTATTCATAATTTAATCACCCGAGATATTCTGGCTGAGATTTGTCCGCAATTCAAGCAGTTGCGAATTGACCGCGGCATCAGCGTTGAAGAATTACACAACGCCGTCAACATCAGCGTTCATTCGCTCAAACGCATGGAACAAGGCAAACGCTTGCCTTACAGTTATTTTAAGCGACTGGCAAAATTTTACGGTGTTCGCGTGCGTATCGTGCTTGAATGAGAAATACTTTTCTGTGTATAAAGTGTTGGATAATTCAAGAATCCGCTTGAACTTTTTTAATGGTTAATGAATCCTTAACGTAGTGTTAAGAAGGATTTTTGTGATGAGTGAAAATTTAGATTTTGTAACTGCGGAAACAAACAATATTATGGTTTCGATTTATCGTGAACCTTTAGAGGTAGCAAGTGATCAACCTTTGTCTTTATGGGCATATTGTTTACGCATTGAAAATAATTCCGACGAGAGAATCCGCTTACTGAAAAAAGATTTTTGTATTACAGATAACTTCGGAAAAAACCACTATGAGCAAACCGTCGGGTTTCATGGCGAATTGCCAGATTTGGAAATTGGCGAATGTTTCGAATTTGAGGACACCATAGCCATAAACGGTCAAGCTGCCGTGCTTTACGGTTCTTGTCGCGCCATCAGCGAATCCGGACAAGAAATTATCATCAACTTACCTTTGATCCAATTAAATTCAACACCATCCGAAATGACAAATGCCGCAACTGTCTGCCATTAATAGGTTACAACGGTTTTATTGTCTTTCACATACATATTCAAATATGTATGAATGTTGTTATCCATGTGTTCATCAAATGCCTTAAACAAGTTGACGACCATTTCATTCCAATGTCTCTCTTTGTCATCTATGTTGGTATCAATCGGCATAATTAAATCACGATAAGCCTCAACCGAAGTTTGGGTTGAAGCGCTGTTTTCAGTCACACGCAACAAAACCTTCAGATTAGCGTGATATTTCAAGCCGTCTTTTTGCAACAATTGTTCGGCTTTAACTTCTTGCTCGGTTACACTGGCGTCTTGAATAATAAATTCAGCTTTACGATTAGAGGCAAAATCTGCCGCTTCCAAACGTTCTTTAGCCCAAGTTTTAGCGGTTTTTTCTATAGAAACCGGAAACATATGTTCCACGTTCGGCCGCGTAAATGATGGTGTAAATTCCGACTTCACTTCAATTGTTTTCACATTCAATGCAATCGGCGCTTTGTTATCAAAATGCAAATCGCTATAGCGTTCCGGTGTTGCCTCATTATTATTCATGGATGATGTCGAACACGCATTAAACATTAACGCCGCAACAACTATGCTCATCATTTTGATTATCTTTTTCATTGATTTTCTCCTTGCCTGAAGTTCTTACTCTGACTCAGTTTAGGTGGTAAAAATTAAGATATATTTAAGAGTAGAAAAAATCCCTATTTCTGATGTTGCCGCATACCGATTTGGTTTGAAAATTCGGCCACGCCTTTGATAAATATAACCGGTAACAAATCAACTGCCATATCAATATTTCTTTCCACATTTTCTTTATCGGTTTTCGAAAAACCGGACAATACATGATGAACCACATTTTCTTCATCTTTGGCTTGCGGATGACCTACGCCGATACGAATACGATTATAGTTCGGTGTAATGGCAGCATCAATGCTTTTTATGCCGTTATGTCCGCCCGAGCCACCGCCGAGTTTAGCTTTCATTTTATCGGTCGGTAAATCCATATCATCATGAATTACCACAATATTTTGCGGTAAAATCTTATAAAAATGCGCTACCTTCACCACACTGTTACCAGATAAATTCATATATGTTTGCGGCTTCAATAAATAAACTTTTTCACCATTAATTTGACCTTCAGCAATTAAACCGTCAAATTTTGCTTTAAACGGCGAAAAATTATAGCGGCGATGAATTTCATCTGCCGCCATAAATCCCACGTTATGGCGGGTAGCTGCATATTCCGCACCGGGATTACCCAAGCCAACCACCAAAAACATTTCAGCCTCTTATTTGCGCATAAAATCAACGTGAATCGGTTTATCCGAAACCGGATGAAACTGAACGTCTTGGCAAACAACTTTAGTCTTTTTGCCTTCAATATCAATCGTAATATCGGCCTGATAGAAATCAACCAAGTTCAAAGCCTTTTCCAGTTCAACCGGATCCAAGCTGATTAATACGGCATCTTTCTTTCCACCATAAATAACGGCAGGCACACGGCCCTCACGACGACAAGCACGAGCTGCCCCCTTACCTGCTTTTTCTCTTTTTTCAGCATTAAATGTAATCATTTTTTATTTCCTTTATTTTTTCAATTTAAGTGATAAGACCTCCAGGGGTGTCTCATCTTCCGAGGCTTTTATACTACAAAATTTTTATTTTTCAAGGATTTGTTAATCCTGATTATTTAGCGACTTTCTTGAGTTTAACGCCAATTGAATTGTGCCTTCATCCATATAATCAAGCTCAGCTCCCATCGGAATACCTTGAGCCAAAGTTGTTATTTTAATGCCACTTTCCTTAAAACGAGAAACCAAATAATGTGATGTAATTTGGCCATCAATTGTTGCCGGCAAAGCCAAAACTAATTCTTTTATTTCACCTGTTTTGATTCTTTCTTCCAATGATTCTATATTCAAATCTTCCGGAACAACTCCTTCCATTGCCGACAAAACACCACCTAATACATGGTATTTTCCCTTAAACAACGAAACTCTTTCCATT
>JAZNQW010000070.1:0-8106 GCA_045590435.1 Alphaproteobacteria bacterium
ATGACAGTTTAAGAAAAGAGCCGGGGGATGACGGTTTAAAGAGGAAGCACGAGGATAATGCTATTGGAAGGGGCGTTTTTTTAAGGGTATCAACTATTTTTTAAAATAGCGCTTGCATAATATAAGCAACATTTTTATGATAAGCATATCAACAAAGGAAGAAAAATGCGTGTTCTTATTTTTTTAATGTTGCTTCTGAGTGTGGCAAAACCCGCGGTTACAAGGGCAGAAGAAACAGCCGAGCCGATAACGTTATCGCCTGTTGAAGTCAGCGAACAAAAACAGGTTGTTTTACATCATTTCAGCCCTAATTTACTGAATGCCGCAGCCGATTGCTTGCCGTATCGCGAAGATTTTACCGCGAATAATCCAGATTTGAAAAAAATAAGTGCTAAGTTTGGTGGCGCAGAATATAAGGTAAATATTGATATTAAAGGAATCAGCAACAATTTATGCCACTTTGTGGTGACGTCATATTTATATGGTGTGGGTGGCACCGAAACATCATGCGGTTTAGACGGCGAGCAACATTTGGCCTTAGTGAAAGCCATTAAGGACCGTAGCTTGCAACCGGTAACCGTCGCTTACACAATCATAAATGATGAAGACAACGAACCGCCTGTTCAAACCACATTAACCGCCAGCCATTTTGACGCAATTTGGGCACAATTAAAAAATACCGTCTGCACCACACGCATCATTGAACCTTCAGACGCTGAAAAGCAACAGGCTCATAATATGATCAATCGGCTTTCACAAACATTTCAGACCGCTTTACGCACCTGCACACCAATGGTTGAAGAACGAAAATATCTGTCGGTTGACAACAGCATTACCATTCTGGGCAAAGAAAACGGCAAATGCCACCTGTTTTATAATAATTTTGATGTGTGGTTACCTAGCTTGCGCGCGTCACAAATTAAATCTTATGACGAACTTAAAGATGTGCTTTTAGATGGTAAAATTGCTTCCTATCGCGATAAAAACAATTATTCAACGCGAAATTTGTTGTTTGAAATTGACTACTGCCGCAAGCATAAGGCCGGTCGTCGTAATTGGTTGAAAAAAACAACATACAGTTCCAGTTTGGAAATAGAGAACGGCCTGATTTCAAAATTCTCTGATGATACTTGTCGCCTGAAGTTGGTTAATAAATTGACCTTAAACGGTAAAAAAATAGACTACAGTCTGTTTTGCGCACTGGAATACGATATTATCAATATGATACTGATGTCTTATGAGGGATTGTTGTCACAATACGGTGAAAAAACTTTGAAGGACGAGGCCGGAAACGAAACTTATGTTGCACCGCAAAGTAATGAAAAAACACGACAGGCTGACGATAAATTTTTGCAAGATATTCAGCGTTTGCATTTATGCCAAACAATTGAGTAAGAAGCATAAATATTGTGCTATTAAAAAAGCCCCGCCAGAATGCTGAACGGGGCTTTAAATATTCCGAAACAGACTATTCTTCAATAATCATTGCTGTTAGATCAGCTTCCGAAACCACTTGGTCATCCACTTTGGAAACACCGTGAAAAACAAAAATATTACGGTGCATTTTCACCTTTTCCACGTGCATTTTCAGCTGATCGCCCGGCCGCACCGGTTTTCTGAATTTCACATTATCCACGGCCATAAACAGCACGCTGCATTTTTTCTCGGCAAAATCATCTGCCGCACTCATCACCACACAACCGGCGGTTTGTGCCATAGCTTCAACCTGAAGCACTCCCGGCATAATCGGATTTCCCGGAAAATGTCCTTGGAAAAACAGCTCGTTCATGGTCAAATTTTTCAAACCGATACCTTTTTCACCCGGCACCTCAACTTCCAGTCTGTCCACCAACAAAAACGGATAGCGGTGCGGCAACATTTTCATAATTTCATCAATATTATATATTTTATTTTCAGCCATTTTCTTTCCTATTTCTTTGAATTTTTCTGCAAAAACGCCACTTGGCGCATAAAGTCCTTAAACGGCACACACGGACTGCCCATGACAACCGCACCGGCATCAACATCACGCATAACGCCGGATTGTGCCGCAATTTGAGCGCCACTTCCAATGCTTAAGTGGTCAGCTAAACCGACTTGCCCGCCAAGCACTACATAATCACCTAGTGTGCAACTGCCGGCAATACCCACTTGTGCCACAACCACACAGCCGCGACCAAGTCTGTCGTTATGGGCAATTTGCACCAAATTATCAATTCGTGAGCCATCTCCGATAACTGTGTCATCTAACGCACCACGATCAATACAGGCATTTGCTCCGATTTCCACATCATTGCCGATAATTACACGTCCGAGTTGCGGAATACGGTGATGCTGTCCGTTCATTACCTGAAAACCGAAGCCATCTTGTCCGATTCGCGCACCGGTATAAATATAACAACCATCACCGATTACGGCGTATGAAATTGAAGCATTATTGCCAATTCGGGTTCTGTGTCCGATTCGGCAGTCGTGTTCAATTACCACGTTCGGTTCAATAACACAACCGTCGCCGATCACAACATTATCACCAATAACCACATGTGCACCGATAAAACAGTTTGCTCCGATTTTGGCGCTTGGCGAAATTTGGGCAGAAGCGTCAATGCCGGCCGTTGGTTGCTTTTCGGCATACATATATTCATTCAGTTTAATAAACGCCACTTTCGGATTATCACTGATCAACTTAATCACGCCATCCGGCACAAACGGAGCCAATTCTTCGGTTGTTACACAAGCCTTAGCCTTTATATTTGCCGCTTTTTCTTTACCTTTTCGGTCATAGAAAAAGCAAATATCTTCGGCTGTTGCACTGTTCATTGTGGCAATAGAAGCAATAACTTCGTCAGCCGCTGATGGGTTCTGCAAACCGGCGGACGTGACTTCGGCCACTTGCGCCAAAGTCACGTTCTCTTTAACATTGTAAAAGTTTTTATCCACCATATTTGTCGCCTTATAAACTGGTGCCGAAGTTCAAGCGGAACACTTCTTTTTCATCATAGCGTTCTTTGGAGATAGGGAAACCGAAGTCCAAATCAATTTTACCCATCGGCGACATCCAGTCGAAACCGAAACCGATAGATTGTCTGATTTTAGATGAATAATCGATCTCTTCTTTATTGAACTTATCCGGTTTACCCAGAACACCCCAATCCCAGAATGTGCGGCCTTTAACACCTAACTCATCAAGCCCAATCGGGAATGTTAATTCGGCACCGCCATAGAGTTCCCAGTTACCGCCTAAGGCGTCTTTGGTGCGCTTATCGCGTGCACCGATACCGGCAAATTCGAAACCGCGCAAGGTTGTGCCGCCTAAATTAAAGCGGTCAAACAAGCCCACATCTTTTCCACCATAACCGGCGATATAACCACCGTTGGCATAGAATTTGAAGGTGTAATAGTCAGCAAGCGTATAATATTTGTATGCCTTAGCTTCAAATTTATTATACTTGTTGTCACCGCCTAAACCGGCAATATCATGGCTACCCTGCAAATAATAGCCTTCTTTTGTATTATAAGCGTTGTCGCGCTTATCATACACAAATGTTTGACCAAATGCCGAGGTTGTGCTCTTACCTTCTTCTTCTTTAATGAAGCGCGACGCGTTTTCTTTAACGTGACGAACTTTGTTTTCACTCAGCGTATAACGCGCATAGTGTGAGAAGTCATCTGTATAATTCCAACCGAAACGAATGCGTCCGCCCATGCTGGAGGTATCGTATGAAGCCTCATCCTCGTATTCTTGGTCCTGCAAGAACAAATCAGCACCGGCACTTAAACGACGCCCTAAGAAATAAGGTTCGGTAAAGTCAATGTTATAATCCTTTGTTCTTTGCGAAATACCCATATTGAAACCAACACGCTGTCCGCGTCCACGGAAGTTGTTTTCCGTTACGCCGGCACGGAACAAAGCACCGTTGGTTGTTGAATAACCGATACCAACATTAAAGTAACCAGTAGATTTTTCTTCAACATTCACATTTAAATTAGCCTTATTCGGACCGGTTGTTTCGGTTTGCATATCAACCTTGCTGAAGAAGTTCAGATTTTCAATATTACGGCGCGAGTCACGAATTTTAGAGTAGTTCATGGCATCACCTTCCGCTACGCGAAATTCATGACGAATAACTTCATCCAAAGTTCTGTCGTTGCCGGTAATGTTAATACGGTCAATGAATACGCGCTCACCTTCATAAATATTGAAAGTTACATCCACCGTAC
The DNA here is from genome assembly GCA_045590435.1 of Alphaproteobacteria bacterium. Classification (GTDB taxonomy): domain Bacteria; phylum Pseudomonadota; class Alphaproteobacteria; order RF32; family CAG-239; genus RUG410. Next base: position 4,222 of record JAZNQW010000070.1, read on the forward strand.
CGTCTTCTTCATGACGCGTCAGCTCCGGTTCCACATTAACGAATGCAAAGCCGTGCTTACCCAAATTATCGGTAATTTGCGATACGGTTTTTTCAACGTCACTCAGCTTATACCAATCGCCTTTTGAAATTTCCACATCATCATATAAATCAAGTGCTTCCACATCAACACCTTCAATATCGGATTTAATGCTTACATCACCGATTTCATAACGCGGACCTTCATCCAAAGAATATGTTAAAATGAACGACTTACGGTCTTCACTAAGCTCTGCTACGGCTGATTTAACGGCAAAATCCGCATAACCGTGATCGGTATAAAAGCGCCGTAATAATTCCTTATCATATTCCATTTTTTCGGCATCATAAGTTTCCTTAGCGCTGAAAATACGATACCAACGGCTTTCTTTGCTCATAATTTCATCTTGCAAATCCGAACTGGTATAGTGGGTATTGCCTAAAAAGTTGATTTTATCGATTTTGGCGCTGGCGCCTTCATCAATTTCATAAATCAAATCAACACGGTTTTCATCACGCTCAATAATTTTCGGTTCAACCGAAACGGAATAACGACCGGTTTTACGATAAACGTCCAAAATGCGTTGTACATCTTGTTGCACCTTTGCTCTGTCGTAAACCGAACGCGGTCCCAACTGAACTTCTTTTTCCAAGATTTTATCATCAATCTTGTCGTTACCGTCAAACGCACGTTTGCCGATAATCGGATTTTCTTTCACGCTGATTTTCAATACGTTACCGCCGGTGGTATCAAAGTTGATATCACTGAATAATCCCGTATCATACAGACGTTTAAATGATGCATCCAGCGCATCAGATGAAACATTGGTATTTTGTTTCAAATTCAAATACGACAGCACCGTTGATTTTTCCACACGCTGCAATCCTTCTACTTCTATGCGTTTTAACATCATGGCCTCTGCATTAGACTGCAAAGCAACCAAACCTGATAAAATGCCGACATACATTAATTTTTTCATTTTAATATCCTTTTTTAGTCAAACCAACGACCGATCAGACGAACAACATCATTCCATGTTGCCAAGACCATAATGGCCAAAATAATTAATAATCCAAACCTAAAAATATACTCTTTAACTTTGGCGTTAAGTTCACGACGGCAAATCATTTCAATGAAAAATATCACAAAATTACCGCCATCAAGCACCGGTATCGGTAGCAGATTAATCAACCCCAAATTAACCGATAACAGTGCCATAAAATAGATAAAACTCAGCAAACCGCCTTTTTTACTTACGTCTCCCGACATTTGCGCTATGCTGATAATGCCGCCCACTTCTTTACCGCCGCGTTGACCTGTAATCATCTGTCCAACCGCTCGCAAGGTTGTGGCCGTTAAGTCATAAGCCTCCATAAAACCTGCCTGAACCGCTGCCCCGAAAGACATATCCGTTTCGGCAAAACTAACTTCTTGTGACGACATAACGCCCAACATACGACGCTTGACTTTTTCGCCGTCACCGGCATCATACGACGTATTCCGCAACGTTACATTAAACAACATCGGACGGCGAATTTTAAGTGTAAATTCAGCATCCGGTTGTGATATTACATAATCACGTAACTGTGTGAAACTTTCCAATTTGATATCGTTGACACTTTCTAATATGTCGCCAACCTGAATGCCGGCCGCTTCAGCGGTGCTGCCGGCCAAAACTTCTCCAACTTTCGGCATTTCTTGCAATTCTTCGCCGTTATCATCTGTCGGAACGACGGCGCGTATACCCAAAAGTTTTTCCTTAATCGGCTTTTCCGTGCAAGCCGGTGTATATTCAATTTCCGACGTATGCAGCGTCATTTCCATCGGTCTTTCTACTGCCACCTCAACATCATCTGTTGCGGCCAATGAAATTTCATTGTTTAACTGTTGAAAATTCTCTGTCGGATTACCGTTCAGGCTGACAATTCTGTCACCCACTTGCAAACCGGCCTCTTCCGCTGCCTCCCCCGGAATCAGCCCGCCGATAACTGACGGATAAACCATGCGCCCGAAGCTGTAAAACATGGTAATGAAAATAAGAATGGCAAACAAATAATTGAACAACGGTCCTGCCACCACAATCGCTAATTTTTTCCATGCCGGCTGCGCCGGAAAGGCACCTTTTTGCTCTTCTTCCGACAGGGCAGATAAATCGGCAACAGTTGAAGAGGAAGCATCAGCATCTCCCAAAAACTGACAATATCCGCCAAGCGGCACGGCGGCAATTTTCCATTTTGTGCCATGCTTATCTTTACGGCTCCATAATTCTTTGCCGAAACCGATGGAAAAATCCGTTACCGTTACGCCGAGCATGCGCGCTACAATAAAGTGTCCGAACTCATGCACAAAAACCAATATACCTAAAAGAACGATAAACGGTACAATGTAATATATTATGTTCAATAAAGCATCCATAGCGGCTCACCTTACAGTATGTATATAAAGAACAAGTAAACAAATGGTGCGGCAAAAATCAAGCCGTCAATGCGGTCAAAGACACCGCCGTGTCCTGGAATCAATTTGGATGAATCTTTTACGCCGACTAAGCGCTTGATTGCCGATTCGATTAAATCGCCGATTTGCGCCAAAATGGCCACCACAGCTGCCATTACGGCATAAAACAGCTGACTGTTAATGTTCCATTCCTGATGAATTTGCAAAGGTTTGAACGAAAATGAAATATAGCGGAACTTACTGAAATCATAAAAAGGAATTCCCACCACATTCACACACACAAACATAAAGATGATACTGACCGAAATTGCCAATAAAATTCCGCCAACCAAACCGGACCATGTTTTATTAGGGCTGATTGACGGGGCTAACTTCGGACCGCGCAAACTGCAACCGACGATTAAACCGCCGATATCCATACTCCAAACCATTAAGAAGAACCATGCTGTCATGATGAAACTGTAATTATAACGCGCGTCATAATTTCCTTCCATCGGGTCAAAAGATTGATACAGCCAAACCATAGAACCGATACCGATGGCAATATACCACACTCCGAGCGTTAATAAACGTCTGTGCTTTTCATTACTGGCAATAAACCATACGAAAACAGAAATAATCAGCATCATCGGTAATGCCATTGATGCGCTCCAAATAGCAATAGCCAAACTCATCATATATGCCGTAATATAATATGAAGTTGCCGACGGTGTTGTCAGCATGGCGGCCCATTCCCAAGCCAGCAAACCGCCAACCACAACGGCCAAAACCTCCATAAACGGGCTGCCCAAATACAAAGCCTCAATAGCAATCGGAATCATTACAATTGCCGCTACAATTCGCTTCATCATTGCTCCAAACTTACGACTGACCATATCTTCGCTCCCTTGTTTCATATTCTTTAATAATTTCTTCCAATTCCTCAACATCAAAATCCGGCCACAGCGTATTGGTAAAATAGAGTTCCGTATAAGCCGATTGCCACAATAAAAAATTGCTCAACCGTTCTTCGCCGCTGGTTCGAATCAGTAAATCCGGATCAGGTATGTCGGCCGTATATAAAGCCGATGATATCATTTGCGGTGTAATATCTTTCGGTTCCAATATGCCGTTTTGCACGTTTTGCGCCAGTTTTCTGACAGCCGCCGTAATTTCCTGCCGTCCGCCATAACTTAATGCCACACATAGTGTTACTTCATTATTTTTGCTCGATTCGTTTTCTATTTGGGTCATTTTAGCCTGAATGTCATCAGCCAACATTTCCCTTTCGCCAATAAACATAATACGTGCATTGTTTTCTTGCAATTGTTTAAAACTGGTATCCAAATAATGTCTGAGTAAATTCATTAAGCCGTCAACTTCGCTTTTGTCGCGTTGCCAATTTTCCGTAGAAAAAGCATACACTGTCATATA
>JAZNQW010000071.1:0-8719 GCA_045590435.1 Alphaproteobacteria bacterium
GTGTGGACTACTCCGGCCGTTCGGTGATTACGGTTGGTCCGGAACTGAAGATGCAACAATGCGGCTTGCCGAAGAAGATGGCGCTTGAATTGTTTAAGCCGTTTGTGTATGCCAAACTTGAAATGTATGGCATGGCCACAACCATTAAGCAAGCTAAGCGTATGGTAGAAAAAGAGCGTCCGGAAGTTTGGGATATTTTGGAAGAGGTCATCAGAGAGCATCCGGTACTTTTGAACCGTGCGCCGACGTTGCACCGCTTAGGTATTCAAGCTTATGAGCCGGTGTTGGTAGAAGGTAAAGCTATTCACTTGCACCCGCTGGGTTGTACGGCATTTAACGCCGACTTCGATGGTGACCAAATGGCCGTTCACGTACCGCTTTCTATTGAAGCACAATTGGAAGCACGTATTTTGATGATGTCATCTAACAATGTGTTGTCGCCGGCTTCGGGTAAGCCGATTATTGTGCCGTCGCAAGATATGGTTTTGGGTATTTATTACTTAACATATGATGCCGAAGGTATGACCGGTGAGGGAAGTATTTATGCCAGTCCGGAAGAATGTATGTTAGCTTTGAACGCCAAAGCGGTGGATTTGCATGCGCGCATTAAATGCCGTATGGAATATGTGGGTGATGATGGTAAATGGACCAAAGGTATTGTGGAAACAACGCCGGGACGTTTGATTGTGTCGGAAATTTTACCAAAGCATGAGGGAGTTCCGTTTTCACTTGTGAACCGCTTGGTGAAGAAAAAACAAATTTCGCAAATCATTGACGAAGTTTATCGTGTTTGCGGCGGTAAAGAAACTTGTATCATGGCCGACCGCATTATGAGCTTAGGTTATAAATATGCTTGTTTGTCGGGCATTTCATTCGGTAAAGACGATTTGATTGTTCCGGCCGCTAAGCAGAAGTTGATTGATGAAACTTCAGCTCAAGTGAAGGAATTTGAACAGCAATATCAAAACGGTTTGATTACTAAGGGTGAAAAGTACAACAAAGTGGTTGATATTTGGGCAGCCTGCACCGATAAGGTGGCTGATGAGATGATGAAAAACATTTCTAAGCCGGATCATGGCGTTTATAACTCAGTATTTATGATGGCTGACTCAGGTGCCCGTGGTAGTGCGGCACAAATGCGTCAGTTGGCCGGTATGCGCGGCTTGATGGCTAAACCGTCGGGTGAAATTATTGAACAACCGATTATTTCAAACTTTAAGGAAGGTTTGACGGTGTCGGAATACTTCAACTCCACGCACGGTGCGCGTAAAGGTTTGGCCGATACGGCTTTGAAAACGGCTAACGCCGGTTACTTAACGCGTCGTTTGGTTGACGTGGGACAAGATGTGGTGATTAACGAGACCGACTGTGGCACCGCGCGTGGTATTATTGTTCGTCCGGTTGTTGATGGTGGTAACGTTATTGCTTCAATCGGTGAGCGCATTTTAGGTCGTACGGCACAGGAAGATATTTTGAATCCGGAAACCGGCGAAGTTCTCGTTCATAAAGGTAAATTGATTGACGAAGAAGATGTGGCGGTGGTTGAAAAAGCCGGCGTTGAACAAGTTAAAATTCGTTCGGTTTTGACTTGCGAAAGCGAACACGGTGTTTGTGCCGCTTGCTATGGTCGTGACTTGGCACGCGGTACACCGGTCAGCATTGGTGAGGCCGTAGGTGTTATTGCGGCACAATCTATTGGTGAGCCGGGTACTCAGTTAACACTTCGTACGTTCCACATCGGTGGTGCGGCTTCTAAATCGGCCGAGCAATCAAACATTGAAGTACCGTTTGCCGGTATTTTGAAATTAGAAAATGGTCATACTGTTACAAACTCTGATGGTCATTTGATTATTTTATCGCGTAACTGCGATATTGTGATTGCCGATGCACAAGGTCGTGAAAAATCACGTCACCACGTGCCGTATGGTGCCAAAGTTTTGGTGGCTGAAGGTGCGGAAGTGGCCAAAGGTCAGAAGATTGCCGAATGGGATCCGTTTATGAATCCGGTGATTTCGGAAAAAGCCGGTAAAGCTCAATTGATTGACTTAATTAACAATGTTTCTATGAAAGAAACTATGGATGAAACAACCGGTATCAGTTCTAAGACGGTTATCGATTGGCAATCTGGTCCGACGGCAAATACCAGCTTGAAGCCGAGCATTACACTTAAAGATGCTAAAGGCAAGCCGGTAACATATGACGGAACAGATAAAGAAGTTCGTTATTATCTTTCTCCGGATGCGGTTTTGAATGTTGACAACGGTGATGAAATTAAAGTTGGTGATATTATTGCGCGTATTCCGGTGGAAAGCACAAAGACAAAAGATATTACCGGTGGTTTGCCGCGTGTGGCTGAGTTGTTTGAAGCTCGTCGCCCGAAGGATCCGGCAATTATTGCCGACATTGACGGTATGGTGGAATTCGGTAAGGACTATAAGGCTAAGCAACGCATTACGGTTATTCCGGCCGAGGGTAATCCGGTGGAATATCTGATTCCGAAGGGACGTCGTTTGGTTGTTCAAGACGGTGACCAGGTCAAGAAAGGCGATTTGTTGGTGGATGGTACGCCGGCTCCGCATGATATTTTGCGTGTGTTGGGTGTTGAAAAATTGGCCGAATATTTGGTTCAGGAAGTTCAAGCCGTATATCGTTTGCAAGGTGTGAACATTAACGACAAGCACATTGAAGTTGTGGTTTCGCAAATGCTTAAGAAGGTTGAAATTACCGCTCCGGGCGATACGACGTTCTTAGTTGGCGAACAGGTTGACCGTGATGTGTTTGAGGCCGAAAATGAGAAGACCTTCAAAGAAGGTGGACAACCGGCAACGGCCGATCCGGTTTTGCTTGGTATTACCAAGGCCAGCTTGCAAACCAAGTCATTTATTTCAGCGGCATCATTCCAAGAGACAACGCGTGTGTTAACGGAAGCTGCGGTTGAAGGCAAAGTTGATGACTTGCGTGGCCTGAAAGAAAACGTGATTGTCGGTCGATTAATTCCGGCCGGTACGGGTAACGTTTTACGCGCTTTGCGGCGTGTGGCGGCTCAGAACGATAAAGAAATTATCGAAATGAAGCAACAGGCGCAAGAGCAGAAGGCGCTGGCGGCAGGTAGTGAGGTTGAAGAATAAGAAACCTCGTCTTAATGGGCTACTACTAGGAAGTCTGTTGGCTTATGTACTTTTTTTGTACACCGCGCCGACAGACTTCCGTCGTATTAGTCTCATTAGACGAGGTTTTAATAAAAAGTACTTATCTTATAAAAAAACACCCCAATGGGGGTGTTTTTTTACTGGAGCGAGTGAGGGGAATGACTACGTTTCACTCCGTCGATCTTAGCGTTTATCGACTGCGCTGATAAACACTGCGATTCCGAACCAAGGGGGTTCGCTTCCTACTCACTCTTATAAAAAAACACCCCAATGGGGGTGTCTTTTTACTGGAGCGAGTGAGGGGAATCGAACCCCCGTTATAAGCTTGGGAAGCTTCTATTCTACCATTGAATTACACTCGCATAACGGTTTTTGTATAGCGCACTTTTATATAAAAGGCAAGTGCTTTTTTATTTATGTAATTTTCTCTTTGCACAAATTGAGTAGTTTGGTTGCCAACGTCGGCATTTATGAACATTCCACAGCGGCACAAATTGCATCTTTCCGCCTTTTTCATAAATATAACCACCAGCTTGCCAATTAACTTTTTGATTGTTAACATGCAATTGTGTTTTCGGTGTAAACGTAATTTGTGATTGATAATTATATTTTCCGTTGGTGCAAGTGATACACATATTTTCAGGCAAGATGAGGCAATTATTATCACTCATTTCATATTCATCTTTGCGCAAAGTTTGCAATTTCCAGCGCTCGCGCCACACATTTTGTAGCCATCCCTCCACCTTAGGAATGGGTAATAAAACCATGTTGTTGTCTTTGTTGCGCACGGCTAATCCTTCGCCATGAGGTGCAACCAGCATGATTGGAGTTTGCGCCGTTGTTAACGATAGTATGCCGGCGACGATGGGAGCCAGACCCCATAAACGCCACTTGTTATGCCATACACAAAGCCAATAAGCACCGCAGATAATCAGCAAAAATCCCCACAACGGCATATCAGGTACTTGCAATAAACTGTTTGGCAAAGAAGATATTTGGCTTGTTAACCGGTTTAAAATATCCAAACCCCATCCCAGTGCTTTGAGGGGGATATTGATTAATCCGAAAGGTAATGACACTAAACAAAGCAAAATGAGCGGCATTAAATATAAGCCGATTATCGGGCCGGCCAATAAATTTCCCAAACTGGTATATATTGCCAGTTGTTTGAAATGATATATGGCCATTGGAGCAGTGGCTAAACTGGCTACTAAATCGGCAATTACAATGCCGAGTAAATACCATTGCACACGATTGAACCAATTAGTTTTGGGGTGTTTTTGTGCCATAATGCCGGAAAATTTTTCATAAAAGGCAACTAATGCATAAACTGCGGCAAATGACATCTGAAAGCTGATGGATATCAATGCTTGCGGCATTAAAACCAGAATAACAAGCGCGGCAAAGCAGACCATGCGCATGGATATGGCTTGTCGGTCAAATATAATGCCGATAAGAACCACAGTGGTCATAATGAAAGCTCTTTCGGCCGGTACGGCCATGCCGGAAATCAGCAAATAAAGCGCACCGGATAAGATGGCTATGATTGCGGCCGGTTTTTTGCTGTCTATGCGCAAGGCAATGCGTGGAAACAGTGCCAATAACCAACGCACCAGAAAAAATACTAAGCCGGCAATGGTGCCCAGATGTAATCCGGATACGGCCAAAAAATGAGCCAATCCCGAACCGCGATAATTGTTGGTAATTTGGGCTGGAATTTTTGATTTTTCACCAATCAATAAGGCGTCGGCTATACCGGCTGTTGTGGGTGGTAAAACGGCAGCAATTTTGGTGCTTATATTTTGCCTGATTTTATTGAGGCGTGTTTTAAAATTTAATCGGTCAAAATTTGTCGGGCATTTAATTTTGAAAATTTCACTATTGGCGTAACCAATGCCGCTGATATTGTCATAAAAATATTTTCGATCTAATTGAAAACCCGCCATTAAAGGTATGCGCGACGGCGGAAAAACGGTGCCGATTAACTCAACGCATTCGCCCACATGAAAAGATTCTTGCGGACCGGTGTTGGTTATTCTGTATTGTCCTAAAAGAGGTTCGTCCCAATTTTGTACGTGATTAAGTAAAAAACGTTGTTTGCCTTTTTCTGAAGCCGAAATGTCAGTAATTTGACCACTTAAATAGGTTAATCTTTTGGGGGTGAATTGCACATGTTTCATTTGATAAACGGTGCGCATTTGAATGTCTACGAAACCGCAAATAACGATTAATCCGCTGATGAATAATAAATTGAGATTTTTGTTGCGACATATATAAAACAGCAATAACCACGCTTCAACCACGCCTAAAACAAACCATAAATTCGGCTCTTGAGGCAAACTGAAATAAAGCGCTATGCCAGTGCCAAACAAAAACGGCACCCAAGCAAACCACTGCGATTGCTCGGCAACGAAATTTTCAGTAATATATTGCCAGAGAACCCTAATTTTTCTCATTTTTAATCAGCTTTAAAATCTCTGCGGCGGCATTAGCGCTGGGGGTTTGTTCGCCCATTCCAAGCAATTGGCGCACTTTTTCAAAACCTTCCATCTGTCGATTATACGGCGATTGCTTACGGATAAATTTTTCCACATACGATAAAATGTTGTTTGGTTCACAATCTTGTTGCAATAATTCAGGAACAATTTCGCGCCCCAATAAGATGTTGGTTAAATTGACATACTGAATATGAATCACACGACGCGCTATCCATTCGGTTAATTTTGGCACTTTATAGGCAATAATGTGCGGCACATTAACAATGGCCAGTTCCAAAGCCACCGTGCCTGAAGCGGCAATGGCTACGTCGGCATCTTGAAAAGCCAAATGCCTTTCCTCTTGCCCTTCAATGATTTGAATTGGTAAACCTGACGCTTCAACCAGATGTTTAACATGAGCGGCAACAGTGCTGACGGTTGGAATAACATAAGTCCATTCGTTATGGTATTTATTATGCATTTTACGCACAACTTCCAGAAAGTCCGGTAACAAACGCTCTACTTCATTGTGACGAGAACCGGGAAGAACCAACATAAGGTTATTTTTTATATTATACTTGGATTTAAATTTTCCTTTATCTTGTGAGCCGTTCACAATAACACTTTCAATGACCGGATGTCCGACGAATACGGTATCTAAATCATATGGCGTGAAATAGCGCGGTTCATTCGGAAACAAAGTGAGCAACAAATCGATATATTTATACATGGTGCGAGCACGTTTTTTCTTCCATGCCCAAACTTGAGGTGCCACATAGTGCACCTGTGGAATGCCGAGTTTCAACGCGCGAACTTTTTTATGAATGCGTGCCGAAAAACTCCAAGAATCAATTGTTACGATCACATCAGGTGATACTTCTTGAATGTTTTGCACGGTTTCTTTAATGCGGCGCAAAATTTTCGGAATACTGGGAATAACTTCGGCCAAACCCATAACAGCCAACTCGCTGATGTTAAATAAAGAGGCTAGACCTTCAGATTGCATAATGTCACCACCGATACCGAAAAATTGGGCATCTTTGTCTTGTTGTTTCAAAGCCTTAATCAGGCGGCCGCCCAAGGCATCACCGGAAGGTTCACCGGCAATTAGATAATACTTCATTTGCTAATCTCCTTTCGGCACAATGCCTTGAATAAACATGCCATATTTATCGGCCAAGGCGATTACTTCTTCTTCATTAACTATTAAGGCATTACCGGTATGTAATGCCAAGCCTCGCATACCTGCTTGATGCAAGTTTTCTATGGTGCGAGTACCAATGGTTGGCAAATCTATGCGCATATCCTGTTGTGGTTTGCGTAATTTGATCAGCACGCCGCCAACGCCTTTACGCTGATATGTACCGCAACGTTTTATCAACTCGTCGGTGCCTTCAATGCCTTCAACACCTAAAACCAAACCTTGTTGAACTATTACCGATTGTCCAACGTCCAACCGTCCTAATTCATAAGCTATTTTGGTGCCTCGTTCGATATCGGACAATGCTTGTTTGTCCGGCTTATGTTTGGTTAAAACCCCTTCTTTAGCCAGTAGTTCCGGCATAACCTCATGGATGCCGACCACGCGCATATTTTCCGATTCAATTTCCTTTACCAAGGCACGCAGAATACCATCATCACCGAGAGATTTCATACCAATGCGGGCAAAAAACGCTGCCGTGCGTAGATCAGGCACTAAATCTGCCACAGAAGGTCTGTGAATCGTGCCAATTAAGATAACTTCCTCAACTTTTTCTTCAGCAAAGCGTTTAAAACCCGTGCCGGCCTGTCCTATTCGGATCCATTGATGTGGAATATCCGGTGAAAAAATAGCGTGCTCGGCATTATTTTCAATAGCCAACACAAAAAAATCACGTTTTTGCGTTATACAATGTTGAATGAGAAGTTGTGGTAATATGCCTCCGCCGGCGACAATTCCTAATTTTTTTACTGTTTCAGTCATCTATCTTTACCTTTATTTTTATCTTATATTAGCAAATCAACCATAAAACACAAGTTTTTATTATTTGCAAATTGCCATAATTAACAGAATGCTTAATCCGATTGGAGCCACATAGCGCAATGTGATTAAAAAATAGCGTGTGAAGCCGGAAGAAACAACCGCACTGCGACGAATATTATGGATAATCGGTTTCATGGCTTTATAACCCACAAATAAGGCCATAGTGAGAGATACGATTGTGGCTGTGTAAGTTGAGGCCAACCAATCGAATAGGGTGAACAAATCACGGTCAAAAACTTTAATGTCGGCCACACCGGAAAAAGAAACCGTTACCGCAGTAAAACCGGTGCCGGCAATTAACATAACCCACAAAACCGCGGCATAACGTTTGATGTTAAATCTATCCATCAGTAAATTGACGAGCATTTCAAAAATGGACATGGTGGAGGTTACCGTCGCCAACAGTAACAACAGATAAAATGTTAAAGCCCAAAAATGTCCGCCCGATAATTGTTGGAACACATGCGGTAAGCTGATGAAGGTCAACCCCGGTCCTGAAGAGGCCGACATGCCGGCTGAAAAAATTGCCGGAATGATAATGACTGCACTGAGTAAGGCGGCCAAGGTGTCAAAAATTTCAATGTGACGTACGGCTTGAAACAAATTATCTTTAGCTGAAAAATATGAACCATAAACCAGTAAAATGCCGAAGCCGAGAGACAATGAAATGAAGGCTTGTCCGAGTGCGGCGGTAAATGTTTCAAATAATTTTTTCCAGTTGAAGCCGTCGGCGGTAAAACCCAGATACTGTGGATCTATATGCAATAAAAAATTAACGCCTTTTTCGGCACCGTCTAAGGTGACCGATCGTATGCTGAGTAAAATAAAGATGATAAAAAGTACCGGCATTAAATACAAACTGGTTTTTTCTAAACCTTTGCGTACGCCGGCAATAATAATTATGGCTGTAACAAATAAGAAGATCAGACCATTGCTGATTTGAATGGAAAAGCTTTTGGTTAGTTGTTCAAATTCAGTGGCTAAATTATCTTGCGTAATGAGCATTAATTTGCCGCTGACTGCTTCAAAAAAGTAAAACAAAACCCAGCTTGCTACCAAAAAATAAAAGG
>JAZNQW010000072.1:0-2334 GCA_045590435.1 Alphaproteobacteria bacterium
CTAAAGGAGTATGAACATGGATATGATTGAAGGATTAAAAACACGTCGCTCGGTACGCCGCTTTGATGCAGAGAAAAAAATTCCTCATGAGGATATTGAAAAAATTCTGGAAGCCGCATCATATGCACCTTCGGCACACAACTTTCAACCATGGCATTTTTTGGTTATTGAAGATGCCGCACAACTGGCCGCATTGCGTACGGTGCAACCATGGACAGCTTTTGCTAAAGATGCTTCTTGTGTCATTTTGGTTTGCGCCGATACAGAGATTTCTTTCCATCGTGAAAAAGAAAATGAAAAATGGAGCTATGCTGATATTGACGGCACGCTGGCCGCTTATGGTGTATTACTGGCGGCACATGATTTAGGCTATGGCGCGTGTTTTTGCGGTGCTGCCCCAATGCCGCTCGTCATTGAAGGCGTACAAAAAATGTTCAAATTACCGCAAAACATCAGACCGGTGGCGATTATTCCTCTCGGTATTCCGGCAACACCAAGTGCTACGGTAACTGATCGCTTTCATACGGAAAAAATACATTGGGACAAATGGTAAATAGGGGTTATATAATGAAAAAATTTTTATTGGTCATTTTTGCCGGTTTTCTTTTTTGCACAACAGCACACGCTGACAACATTGATTTGACACGCATTGAAAATTACTTAAACAACTTACAGTCATTACGCGCCGGATTTGTACAAATGTCCAGCAATGGCGGCACGGCTGAAGGAAAAATTTATATTTCCAAGCCAAGCAAAATTCGCATGGAATATACCGCTCCGGATGAACTCTTGATTGTCGGTAACGGCGACTACATTATTTATAACGATAAAGAACTCGATCAAATTACCAATATTGATTACAAAGATATTCCGGCGACAATGATTTTAACACAAAAAATTCGCTTTGACGGAACTAATCTAAGAGTGACCGATTTTTATAAAGACAACGGCCAAACTTCTATAACTGTTGAAACTCCGAAAAACAAAGGGGTAAAACCAATTACACTTATTTTTGATAATAATCCGTTCCGTTTAAAACAATGGAAAGTGATTGACCAGCAAAACATTGAGGTTACAATTTCGTTGTTTGATATGGAAACAGACGTCGGATTAAACAGTGCTTTATTCCAATTTGATAAAAAAACATCTTCCGGCGGTTCTAAGGCACAACGCAAGTAAGATATGTCTACTCCAAACTACTACAAAGATTTAGGTGTTAAATCTACTGCTTCGGCAGATGAAATTAAACAGGCATATCATCACCTCGCTAAAAAATATCATCCCGATACCAACCATGGTAACAAAAAAGCCGAAGAAAAGTTGAAAAACATCAATGCCGCTTATGCCATATTGAAAAATAAAACATCGCGCGCCAAATATGATTCTTTGTTACGTCAAGAACAAGAACTGAAAAAGCAAAAAAACACTTCACAAAATTCCAAACCATCTGCTGTTCGACCATACACGTCACAACCGACGGAGACAACAACATCTCCCTCTGTTGCTTACAAAAGATCATGGCGAAAAATTATTATTCACGAAATGTTTGCCCTACTCTGCTTATTCTTATACGGTTGGCTGTTATACATTAACACTGATCCGCAAGATCCTTACAATATCGCCAAAACTCTGCGCAATACCGGAAATATGTTGGTACAAACCATCTCTTCGGCACAACAAAAATCAGATGAAATCTATCACTCTTCCGAATGGAAACATAAAATGTTGTTTTTTGTAACCACACATAATCAACCAATATTGTTGGATAAACTCCTAACTTATTGGCACGAGGCGGATATCTATGATGAACATGGTTACAGTTTGCTCATGCGCGCCCCAACAACTGAAACAGCACAAGTCATCTTAAAACACCACGCAAATGTGAATTATCAGGCACCGGACGGACAAACAGCCTTTTCATTGGCCGTTCGACATGATAATCATGACATGATGAAAATTCTGCGTAAACACGGTGCGCGCATTATTTGGAAAAAATAAAACCCGCCGCAAAAGCGACAGGTTTTATTTGACATTGAAATCAATCATTTGATTGTCCACAGATAAACGCCATATAAAACGACGCATATCACCAAAATAACAATAGCGAACATTACTCGGGACATAACTCGAGAAATAATCTCATCATTGTCCATCTTAGAAACCTTAGCGGCGCGTGCCATAATTGGCTTAAAATCCGCATACATCCAGAAAACAGATATTGATGCCATTAAGATACAGGTTGCTGCAAACCAATGGCTGATGAACTGACCGTATACATAGTAATAGCCGAAAGAGATCACAACTGCCAGCATAAAACCTGTCACACCACCGATA
>JAZNQW010000073.1:0-18053 GCA_045590435.1 Alphaproteobacteria bacterium
AAACTTCTTCTCTAAAGTCAAGTAAAAACTCTAGAAAATAATTTTTTAAATTATCTTCCCCTTCAATAAAAAAAGTCGCTTGATAAAAGCGACCGGAAGTTAAGAACCATACAAAAGAAATGGTGCGGCATATTGACCGCGAACGGCGTATTTTGTCGCCTTCCGATCTTCATCGGATGGCGTGCAAAATATCGTTTTGCACAAACGCTTTTGTAGAGGTTCTTATACCCCAAGTAAGCTATCGCTTTACTCAAGGTAAAATTTAAAAAACTTCTTCTCTAAAGTCAAGTAAAAACTCTAGAAAATAATTTTTTAAATTATCTTCCCCTTCAATAAAAAAAGTCGCTTGATAAAAGCGACCGGAAGCTGAAAACTATTCTATACAAAATAGCGCGGCATATTAACCGCGAAGGCGTATTTTGCCGCCTTCCGGTCATGATAACCAGAAAGCGAACATTTTACGTTTCGTTCAAACGTGTATAGAACGAGGTTTTCAGGCCCCAAGTAAGCTATCGCTTCACTCAAGGTAAAATTTAAAAAACTTCTTCTCTAAAGTCAAGTAAAAACTCCAGAAAATAATTTTTTAAATTATCTCCCCTTTCAATAAAAAAGTCGCTTGATGAAAGCGACCGGAAGTTCGTAACTATGACATAAAATAGTGCGGCATATTAACCGCAAACGGCTTATTTTGCCGCCTTCCGGTCAACGCCGTCAGGCAACAAATTTTTACGCCCTTTGTTATGGCGTTATGTCAGAAGCTACGACACTCCACACAAGTCATCATCTCGTGCAGTTAAAATGTATGCAATTTAATGAGCAAAGTCAAGCAAAATAAACCCAATTCTCAGCTATGACCGGTCACCGGCACAAAATCATCCAAGTTAATGCCTGTAATATCCATAGCTCGTTGCCATTTGTCTTCGTCTGAAGTTTGGAACAACAAATCTTTCTCGGCATCCAACACTAACCAATCATTACGATAAATTTCGGCTTCCAGTTGCCGTGGCTGCCAAAACGAATATCCCAACGCCACCAATTTATCTTTCGGCCCCTGATCAAAAGCTATATCGGCAATAATTTCGGTGGTTGAGGAAACGGCAATTCCTTTACCAACCACAATTGTGCCTTCTTTGGAATAGTCGGTTGAATGCAACACCATACCGCGCACCTTTTCAAGCGGTCCGCCGCTATATAGTGAAATTTCATTCAATTTAGCATAATTTGTTACCGGTAACTGCAACGTTAAATCAGAAAATGAAAATTGCTCTAACCGCTTATTAACAACCAACCCCATAGCACCATGATGTGTATGCGAACAAATATAAATAAGTGAATGATCAAAGATACCTCCGTCATTTATTTGCGGCATAGCCACAAGAAACTTGCCCGTTAGGGCATATTTTTCATCAAATTCACTCATTAATGCCTATCTCATAAAACTAATTGTTTTTTTACTTTTTTTATATTACCATAAAATTAATAATTTGTGAAGCCTAAACATAATTGTTCAAACTATGAAACGTCTGCTTTTATATATAATTTTTTTCTTTAGTATTTTCAACCGTTTGGCAAACGCCGCACAGCTTCCGATTTTGCCTGATGATTTCAAGGGTGAAGTCACCAAAATTCGCGTGCAACGCTTACAAAATGATGATTATTATGACCAAAGCCTTGCTGAATATGGCGTTATTTTATGGGAAATCGGACAATACTTTTATGAAAAATATCCTGATCCGACACAGTTGGATGACGAAGTTTTGGCCGAACAACTCAAAACATTCTTTCCCGACGATTCGGAACAAGATTTAGCTGACAGAACCATTTTATTGCGTAATGTCTTAACCTATTACCGTGCCGCCGCTCAATTTTATAACAGTGCAGTTAAAGAAAAATTGGTACCTCACGCCATAAAAACGGTTCACTCCGCCAACGATTATGACCACCCTGACGAAGTACCTTATATGGAAGCCGAGGACGGCCACTTCATTAAGGTATATAATTTCAAGAAATTTCTGACCTACAGCTCAAATAGTGATGAAAAAGCTGCTATTTCCGCCTTTGAACGTGCAGATCCGAATAATGATTCTATTCTCAATAAAGTAGATTACGCCCTTAAACAAATTGAATGGAGAAAATTTCCGTTTTACGGCGTAAAATATCAAAACCCTCTATTATCCACCAAAGGTTTATCCGAAATAGAAAAAGCGGAAAATTTTGATTTAAGATTGATTTCCCGCCAAACATATATCGATAATGCAAAAGAATTGGATATTGGTGTTCAAATTAAAACCAACGAATCTCACTTTGTTCTGGCCAACAATATATCCCCTGATTTATCGAAAATCACTGTTGATTTGAGCTTATCGGAAAATATAACCGATTATAAGGTCCTGTATCCGGCACCATTCACTGCCAAATCTTTACCGTCATATCATAAATATTTCGGCGATTTCCTGATTCCGATTAAAATAAAAGTTGCCGATCCGAGCAAACCGGTTGTCATAAAAGCCCTCATAGAAACAACCAGTTGCGGCAATGCACTCATTTGCTATAATGAAACATTTTATCCTCAACTAACCATAGAACCGCAAGGCCCCGACATATTTCCAAACGGATTCGAAAACTTCTTTACTCAAACATTGGCACAAATTCCAACCTCAAACCCTGAAAAAATACACCTGCACAAATTTGTAACCGATACCGACGATAACGGTGAATCTCTGCGTTTGGAATTTGATATTGATGAAAAAATGCACTCTTTTCACATCTATATTGAAGAAAAAGACGGATACAGCTTATTCTCCGCTCCATTAATCAGCGTATTGGATAATCGTATTTATGTCCGCTTTTACCCTCTGCCACCTTTGGCCGAATATAGCCTAAAAGATATGGAATTTACCATAACGGCTGTGTTTAATGAACAATATTATTACCGTGACACTTTAATCGCCGGCGCTTCCACAATGTTTGATACAAATGCCATGCATCTGAATCTCGGTTTAATTTTATTAGCTCTGCTCGGAGGGCTTATTCTGAACTTTATGCCTTGCGTCTTTCCGGTTCTGTCTCTTAAAATGATGGCTATATGCCGCCACAACGAAAATTCAATTCAAGTCCGCCGCTCCGTTTGGCAAACAATCTTCGGGATTTTCTTTGGTTTTACATTGGTTATAATCGGTTTATTATGCACAAAGAAACTCGGTTACTCTTTGGGTTGGGGTATGCAATTTCAAAACATGGGCTTTCTTGTTACCATGACCTTTGTCATTACCGCCTTTATCATTCTAATGCCTAAACTAAAATGGCAAAATTACATTACCTCCTCTTGGCGCCAACAGCACACTAAAACAGATTTTTATATCGGTACATTGATCGTATTATTGGCCACCCCATGCACAGGTCCTTACTTAGCCACAGCCATCGGCTATGCCCTAACCGGCACATACACAGATATTATTGTTCTGTTATACGCAGTGGCCCTTGGTATCAGCACACCATATTTGCTCATTTTAACTCTCAAACAACCGCAAACTCTTTTTCCAAAACCGGGACCATGGATGAATAAATTAAACATTATAATGCGGTTTATGCTTTACTTAACCATTTTCTGGTTCTTGTTATTGATTTTTGAACAAACCGATATCATGTGTGTTTTGAAATTGTGCACCATCTTGCTCTTATTCTGGAGTATAGCATGGCTGTATAACAAATTTATAGAGTTTTTGGATGATAAATTTTTGCAACAAATACCAACGGAAACAGAACTGAAAATACGCGAAAACGCAAAATACTTTATATTTCCCATATTTTTACTTATGATTCTCTGGAGTACCTATATTGCTCAAAACAGTTATCGCGCCAACTATGAACGTCATATAAAAACACGCTTAACCGGTATAGATACTGCTTTAATTGAAGAAAAAATCAACCAAAACCATTCCGTATTGCTGGAAATCAGTGCCGATTGGTGCCTAACTTGCCATTATAACGCCGCAACGGTTTTAACCGATAAAAACCTCGACTATTGGCAACGCATATATAAATTAGATTTTATTCGTGTTGACTGGACCAATTATAACGCCGAAACACTGCAATTTATGGCTCGTTACGGCCGTAAAGGCTTACCTTTTTATATTCTCTACACGCCGCTGATGCGTGACGGCATTGTTCTGCCTGAAATATTCGATGAAAACGAAATCGAAAATAAACTAATCCAATATTAACCCAAAGAAAAAGAACTTTGGTTGTAATCACACCAAAGTTCTTCAGATTTGTTTATTGAAATAAAAGGCAGAATTAATTTACTGCATCTTTTAACAACTTACCAGCCTTAAATCTAGGAGCCTTAGAAGCAGCAATTTTGATTTCTTTGCCGGTAGCCGGATTACGACCTGTACGAGCAGCACGTTTAACAACATCAAACGTTCCAAAACCCGTAATTTGAACAGGATTACCTTTTTTCAAAGACTTGCTAATAACTTCAATCGTAGCTGCAACAACTTTAGCTGCTTCAGCCTTTGTAATACCGGCAGCTGCCGCTACTGCATCAACATATTCTGTTTTATTCATATTAAAATCCTTTCTTAATTTTTTTAGGTCATAAAGATTTACAACCTTTCACACTCAATATTTCAAACATTTATACAAAAAGTCAAACAAATTTATTGTTTTTTCGGCGTTATTGAACAATTTTATGCTTAAAACCCATTTTTTTTAGGGCATTTTGCCTCTTTTATCACAAAAAAATCACCCTATTTTCCGCTTTTCTCAACCGAATCGCTTAATTTTTCATACCGATTCTACCGATAGACCCAAAAATTTCCGCACTTGCGGCAAGGCATTTTGTGCATCAGTTCTCCCCAATTGATAAACTGACCGCAGAATCTCAAGATTCTTCTCCGTATGGCTAATTTTTATATTTTGACTTGGCCGAATAACAAATACCGAACCGGATTCTTGCATTTTTGCAATCTCATCAAGTTCCTGATTGTACATGATATGCCTATTTTCAATAGCTCTAATAAAATTGGGATAATGACGATACATTAAATGAGCCAACCAAGACAGCTTATTTTTGCGCTTCTGATATCCGGCAGCACGTGTCTGCACAACCACGCACCGCTCATAACCGAGTGCCTGAAATGCTTTAACCGGAATACTGTCGGCAATACCGCCGTCCAAATAAGGTACTCCGTTGATATAACTGATTTTCGACACAAACGGCATAGAAGCCGACGCTCGTAAATACGGCATTTTATATCGTAATTCATCACAATAAATATATTCAGCCTCTCCCGTTTGTAAATTAGTGCACGTCACATAAAACTTGGTTGGTGAAGCCTCAAACGTTTTATGATCAAACGGAAATAACTTTTCCGGCAAATCATGATAGCAAAATTGCTCTCCCACCATATTTCCCGTTGTTAATAGCGAATAAAAGCTCATATACCGCTTATCATTGGCATATTTAAGCGTATAACCGATACTGCGCCCACGCTGACGCGACACAAACGCACACCCGTGAATAGCACCGGCCGAAACTCCGATAACCCCATCAAAACAAATATTATTTTCAGTCAGAACATCTAAAACACCGGCCGTATAAATAGCACGGTGTGCCCCCCCCTCAAGAATCAATCCGTTTTTCATTGAGCCTCACAACTAATCAGCTGATTATATGGCATATTTTTAATTTCTTCTGGGCTCAAATCATGCTTTTGTGCTTTTCTATCCGTATATTGCATACAAAATCCCGATTTTAAAACACCTTCATTGTAATCAGCTTGTCCCAATATCTTTTCTTTCGGCGTATAAAAAGTCTGTCGTCCGTCTAAAATACCGTTCCGATAATTCAAAAACTGATAAATGGTCCTATTCTCGTAATATACCTTATCCATACCGTTTTTCACGCCTTGTTTATAATAAACACGCTCTTTAAGTTTACCTTCGGGCCTGAAATATGTAGCCAACCCATCCGGATAACCGTTCCTATAATTAACAATAGATTCGAAATTACCATCTTGCTGATATTTCTTAATTTTTCCGGTTATCGGTCTTTGATTAGCATCAACACAATATTCCCTATCGTCCTCTGTTGTGCAATTATATTGATCGATATCAGCACACAACGCCACTTTACTCAATAGACATTCCAAACTCAAAACGCAAATCAAAAATTTTAAATATTTCATATTTTTTTACCTTTCTGATATATAGAATACATCAATATATTTGTTTTTCAACCCCGAAAATATTTATATTTTTTGACAAAAAAGTATTGACATAAAATATATTTTATGCTAAATTGACAAAAAATGGAGGGTAAAATGTCACCGGTAGAAGAATTGGAACAAAAAAAAGCACAAGTCAAAAAAGCTCGTAAAAAAATAGAGTTCTTTGGCAGTCAAGTGGTTAAAGGATTAACCGTTAGCTTGGCTATGTTATTATTTTTCCAAAATAAAACAAATGCACAACAAAATGTACCGGAAACAGATTTTTCAAAAGATCGATTAGAATTGTTTTTTAACGATACCACCGTGCAAAAAATGAGCACCTTGGAGCGGTTAGCAGCATATAAACGCGCTTATACAGCAGAATTTAATCGCCGTGCTTATTTATATTTACGCGAAATGATGCTAAAATTAAAAGCAGCCAATAAAGATGGAAAAACGCGCAATCGGGCCGCTATTAAGCAGATTTGCGGTAACGACACAAAAGATATTACAAGATATTGTATGCAATTCTCCACAAAAATGTTGGAACAGGTTGATAAAGAAATGGCTCAACAATATGGAACTTCACCGGTCTATGGGCAAATGGTTCAATGGATGAAGTCGCCTCAGAGTTGCAAAGCTGTGAATGATGATTTGAAAAAAGAGTTTGCCAAGCAAAATATTCCTGTCGGCACTTCTCTGGAACAATATTTTGCCAAATTGGAAGAATTAGGTATCCGTGGTCCGGTTATCGGCGTCAATAAAATCCGCCATGTTAATAAGAAAACCGGTGCTATCAGTTATTCAAACCATGCCGTAACCTATTTTGCATTTAAAGATGAAAAAGGCGAATTACAACTAAAATGGATCAGCGCCAACCGTGAATCTGAAAATTCAAACGGTCATCGCCATCCATACGCCTTATTTACATATTGCGGCACATCAAATCAAGAAAACTTGACTTATGCCTACACAAAGTCAATGCGTACTTATGAAAGCGCCATGTCCGACAATTCTCTCTACGCACAAGCCAGAGAACCGGAACCGATACAAATTGACGTTTCCAGCACGGCATTGAATTATGTTAAACCGCTCGACGGCGAAGAAATATCAACATCTGTCGTACCGCCAGCATCAGAACGGTCTGTAACTGATCCGACACAACAAAATTTACCTAAAGCACCGGATACGTCAAACAAACAGATGCGTAAAACAATCACGCGCCGTTTATAATCTGTGCTTATCAAAAACTGTTAAAATTACTTTTCCGATTCTTCATCTAGAATAATAAATTCGTCATCCCCGATGACATTTAGAATCGTACGTGCCCTTTCATCCAACAAATCTAAATCCAAACTGTTAGAAGATAGCAACTTAACACGTTGTTCCCATTCTTGCCGTTGCCGATCATAATTTTGATTAATTTTTTCCGCCTCGGCCACTTTATTTTGCAAATACATATATTTGAAAAAGCCACGATCGCCTTTAACGGCAAAATACGAAAAATAAGAGCACAGAATCATCAGCAAAACAATAAAAGCCGAACTTTTACTTTTTGAAATAATGTAAGACCAGAATCCCATGCTTTCTTCTTCCGTTTATATCACACACTACCGTTTAGTTGAACATATTATTCTTAAAAAACCGTTATTATTTACCCTCTAATAAAAATTTTCTGTATTTACTTGAATATTATGCCGTAAATCCACCAACTCACCGTCGCGCAACGTCACTTCCCTATCCATTTTATGTGCCAAATCAATATTATGTGTTGCAATTAAAGCCGACAAACCTGTTTCTTTAACCACATCCAGTAAAGTCAAAAACACATTATCTGACGTATTCGGATCCAAATTTCCGGTTGGTTCATCTGCCAATAATAACTTCGGCGTATTTGCTAAAGCTCTCGCAATAGCCACACGTTGCTGTTCACCGCCGGAAAGTTCCGCCGGTCGATGATGTTTACGATCATTCAAGCCCAAACGATTAAGCAACCAAGCGGCCTTGTCTTCCGCCTCTTTATATACCGTTCCGGCAATTAACTGTGGCAAAATAACATTCTCCAACGCATCAAAATCCGGCAACAAATTATGATATTGATATACAAACCCCAAATAATCACGCCGTAAATTCGTGCGCATGGCATCAGAACCACCGGAACACAACTCTCCGTTCACATAAACTTCGCCATCTGTCGGCAATTCCAACAAACCGGCAATTTGCAAAAGCGTCGACTTTCCGGAACCTGAAGGACCTATTAAAGCCACCACTTCTTTGGGGTGAATCTCCAAATTCACATCCTTCAGAACTTCTAGCACATTATCGCCCTGCCGAAAAGTCTTATTAATATTTTTCAAACACAAAACCGTATTATTACTCATAACGCAAAGCCTCCGCCGGATCTAATTTTGAGGCTCGATAAGCCGGATACAATGTAGCCAAAAAGCATAAAAGCAATGTAATAACAACCACACAAGATACTTCATACTCGTCAACTTTAGCCGGTAATTGCGATAAGAAATAAATTTCCGAAGAAAACAAATCCCTACCGGAAATACGCTGCAAAAATTGACGGATATTTTCAATGTTATCGCAAAACAGCAACCCGAGAGCCAACCCGACCGAAGTACCGAGTATCCCGATAAAGGCCCCATCCATAAAGAAAATCCGCATAATCATACCTTTCGTTGCCCCCATCGTGCGCAACACTGCCACATCACGGCTCTTATCCTTAACCAGCATAATCAAACCGGTAATAATATTAAACGCCGCTACCAAAATAATCAGTAGCAAAATCAAAAACATCACATTGCGTTCCACGTCAATTGCATTAAAAAACGCCGCATTAGACTCTTTCCAATCATAAACATAAGCATCTAAGTTAACCGTTTTCTCAATCATGGCACGCATTATCGGCAGCTTTTTATCATCTTTCAGGCTCACATCAATCACCGTCGCAGAATCTTTCAATCCAAAATACTTCTGCGCTGCTTCCAACGGCATAAAAATATAATTGGCATCATATTCAAACATTCCCATATTAAACGTGCCTATAATCGTATACGCCTTAATCCGCGGCACCGAGCCAAAGGCTGTAATTTTACCGTTCGGTGATATTAACGTAATTTCATCTCCGACATATACACCTAACTTTTTCGCCAACTTATCACCAATAACCACCACATCACCGGTAAAACCGTCAACATCAACCTGCGAAAAACCGTCACGCATCACCTTTTTCTTTAAAACATCTTCCCCGTTAATACCGCGCACCATCGCACCTTCGGCCGCATGCGGTGATGAAACCAAAAGCTGTTTTTCAATCAGAGGTATGGCTATCTCAATTCCCTCAATTTTTTCCAACTCTTCCACGGCTTGCTTATAATTATTAAAAGGAAAACCGGCCGCGGCCACAATCGAAATATGTCCGTTAATGCCCAAAATACGATTTAACAACTCTGCCTTAAATCCGTTCATCACCGACATCACAATAATCAGCGTTGCCACACCCAAAGCAATACCGGTTAAGGCAAAACCGGTAATCACGGAAATAAAACCTTCTTTACGCTTAGCCCGTAAATAACGCCAAGCTGTTATGCGCTCAAATTTTGCAAACAACTCTTTTCTCCTTATTTTTCTTTGAATTTATACGCCGCAACACTTTTTTGCAACCGCCATCAAGCACATATACACAATGCTTTTACATTCCTGTGCGTTGATTCAGTTTCAATATTTTAATGATAGAGAAAACTGTATAGAACTGCTGAAAAACCAAGTCTATTTTCTTTTTATTCAAATTACTGCGGAAAAACGAGTTAGCCTCAAACATATTTTGCTTCGTTTGTATGGCAATCAATAACTTATTATCGTTGAAACTGAATTGAATAACCTTACTATCATATAAATCGCGCAATTTAAGCATCCGCTCCATAAATGCGGTTGTCAACAAATACCGCGCCTCAATTTGGTCAGAAGAAAACACCTCGAAAATCTTCTCAAATTTGGAATCTTCTAACTTTACACGTTCCAGCCCTTTGATATGATAAAACATATTCATAAAACCCTTATCTTGCAAAACCACCGTTTGACCTGCAAAATTTTTATTCATCTCCAATAACACGCAAATTCCTTGAAAAACCGTCTTATATTGCGCTTTTTGCTGCTTATTTCGTCCGAAAGTTCTTCCATACGAATTACGAGCATCTTCCCAATAAAAATCACCTTTTTCCGCATATTTTTTCAGTATCGACAATTTTTCTTCCGCAATCGTAATATGCACATTATCGTAAATACCGCAGAAAAAATCATCCCCTATATTGCGCGAATATTGCTGAAACAAATGAGATTTCTGCATCACTTCATTATCAATCGTTCGTTCATAACTATATGAAAAATCACCAAAAAAATTAGCAAAATCTGGCATAATCTGTTCTTTTGCTTTTCTTTTATATAAATACATGGGACCACACAACAACATAATAATAAAACCGGACAGTCCCACGATCATACCGGCACCGGAAATATCCTGCGAAGCAAGCATCCCTACAATCATATAACGAAGCACCAACGGATAAAAAATAATCGCCATTAACAGCAAAATAACAAAGAAAAGAACATATTTTCGGCGCAAAACATCATTCTTACGCAAAACAGGCGCCAACTTTTCATCATAATACACATCAAAACGCTGTTTAAGTGTTAAATATTCCTCATCTTGCGTGTTATCCATTTTATCTGTTCCGTAAAATAGCTTGAATTATCTCACTGAAAATAAATACTTCCTCAAATTGTTTATGCAAACGCCGAAATTTATCATACTCAATCTTCCGACTCCACAACTTATGATTATCGAAATAAATTTGTGTACCTTCCAAGAAAATTTTAATATAGCTGTCTTGAAGTGCAATATAAATTTTGCGTGCTCCAAAAACATCTTTTAAATCAAGCACTTTTTCAAAAAACGCCGAACACAAATAACTGGATGAAGACTGCATATCATCTGCAAACACATTAAAATAATTCGCCGCCGGAATATTAATATGCTCGTTCAAATTAACCATATCCGCCATTTTATGCTTACGATAAAATCCGTATTTTTCAAATAATAGTATTTTATTTTCTAAAAGCTGATGAAAATCAAATGCCAGAAGAACACCGGAAACAACTTTTTTCACCGAGGTAGCTCTCTGTTTCAAATAAACCACATCCCGTATTGCAATATCGACACCATTATGGTCACCATTAAACTCGTGTTTAATCAAAGCCTTATTATGAGCCGGAACTATCGCTAATTCCACATCTTCCTGTGTTTCAACATCTTTAATATGTTTGAAATTACCATAAAACCCGAGAAAGCTGTCGAAAACATCTTCCTTTTCATGTTTGCGCCAACTATATAACGGCCAACAAACAATAACAACAGCTATGATATTAATAAAAATGAGCTGATCCACCCGCAACGGATGATGATACATCAAAGCCCGATACAGCACCACTAAAGCATTCACGCTAACCAAAAACAGAAAAGTCCAAAAATATGTCCAAAACTGTCCGCGATATTTATCCTTTTCACTGTTAGTCTCGTCAACTTTAGGCACAATAACCGAATTCATATAAACATCAAACGAATCAATCTCACTCTCTGTTGGCTGAGAAATAAACTCTATCGGCGATTGCTCATTTTTCATGCTTAAATCCTATTTAAAATAATCTCTGCTGTCAATAGACTGACGTTCTGCATCTGTTGCTTCAAAAAACGGCGTTTTTTCCCAAGAAATACCCAAAAGTGAGGCAACAAAACTGCTCGGAAAGATCTCGCACTTATTTTTAAGTTCGTTCACATTCGCATTATAGAAACGCCGAGCTGCTGCAATATGCTCTTCCACTTCATTCATGCTCTGCATGGCCGTTATCATGGTTTGGTTAGACTTCAAATCCGGATAATTTTCCAACGAAAATTTGAAATCTTGTAATTTTTGGTTTAATTGCGCTTCAATTTCCATTTTTTCTTGTGGCGAACCGACAAAGGTGGTCTGCATTGCCCGCGTTCTAACTTCCGCCAGTTGCACCATAATATTCTTTTCATGATCCATAAACTTGGCAGCCATGTTTAACATATTCGGAATTAAATCATAACGTTTTTTTAATTGCACATCAATATCAGCCATAGATTCCTGCACCTTATTGCGACAACGGATAAGGCTCATATAAATCAAATAAAAAATTACTAAAAGAACTAAAACAGCCCAAAAAATAACCTGTAAATTCATCTTTTTACTCCTTGATTACAAAACCTGACGCCAGTCTAAAGTATTTTTATTAAAATTTGCTAAATATTATTTGCAAAAGCAAGATTTTTATGTTACAATTAGACATAAAAATAAAGGAAGGGTTATAAATATGGTAAACGGAATGGCTCTGCATAATTGGATGAACGCTATTGATAAACATAATCAGGAGCGCCATCCTGAACGTGAAATGGCTCGGACTCGCGATACGCAACGTATGCGTGAAGCCGAACAGTTTCTGGCTGAGCAAGAACTGTCTTTCAAAGCCCAACAACATGCAGTAACAACCGGCGGTAGCACACAAAAGGCCCCAGCCAAAATGTCTAAATATGAATATATGATGCAATTACGTGGCGCACCATTGCATCAGACTACGCAAAATGAACGACAAACCCTGGAGGAACAGGAACGCCTACAAGGACGGATGCGTGCACAACGCACTCTCGCCCCACAACAAAATGTATATAGTTAAAATAGAATTTCTTTTACACTTAAGCCCGCCTATCAAGGCGGGCTCTTTTTATTAAACTTTATTCTTGCCAGATTTTACCTAAACGATACGGATGCGCTTTATAACATCCCAACACACGATATTCTTCGGAAAAGAACTTAAGTTCGGACAATGCATACTGCAAATCTTTAGACTGAATATGTTGTTCCACTTCTACATAAAACCGCGCTGAAAAAAACTTTCCATTCAATAAATAACTTTCCAGTTTTGAAATATTGATACCATTAGTGGCAAATCCGCCCAAAACCTTATACAAAGCCGCCGGAATATGTTTTGTGGTAAACACGATAGAAGTAATAAAGTTTCCCCCATCATCTGTCGGCACGGCCTCTTCCTTTTGCATAATCAAAAAGCGTGTAGTATTGTTGTGTGCATTTTCAATATTCGGTGCCAAAATCTCCATACCATAAATTTCAGCCGCCAGCTTAGAGGCAATCGCTGCCTTAGTCAAATCCTGTTCTTGCACAATCTTTTCGCAAGACTTTGCCGTATCAATGCGTGATACGGCTTTAATCTGGTGAGCTTTCAAAAACTGCGAACATTGAGCCAAGGCTTGAGGATGCGATGCCGCACTGACAATATTCTCCAACTTAGCCCCTTTCAAAGCCAACAACTGATGTTCTATACGTAAAAAATGCTCACCAACTATATATAATCCGGCTTCAGGTAATAAAAAATGCACATCCGTCACTCGACCGGCATTAGAATTCTCCACTGGAATCACTGCTTTATCAACACTACCGTTCTTAACCATTTCCATGGCAATTTCAAAGCTGTCACAGGCAATATATTCCTGATTCGGAAACAACTCACCGCACGCTATATGTGAATAAGCGCCGGCCACTCCCTGATATGCAATTTTTAACATTTCTTCTTATTCCCCTATTCTTCCGTTTCTTCAATCGGCTTTGCTTCGCCATTTAAATTATCCAAAAACTGATGTTCCATCTTAACATATTGATTCAACAGCCATTTTGATTGCGAAATTAATAAAATGGAAAACAGTAACAACACAAAAATCACCCGCGGATTTTCAGTTAAGAATTGGTGCACTGCCGCCACAATAAAAAATGATACCACCAACAACCGAAAACTGATGAGTGTTAAAAGCGGTAAACGATTGGCACTATTGGCATTCCATAAAATAGAGTAAGCACGTGCCAATTCCTCATTGGCGCCCCAAAACAGCTTTTTAACGCTTTCGGTTTCCTGCCACACATTCTTCAACTTCGGCGGCATCATAAAATGCGCCCGTCGCACCGACGCTTTTTCCGTTTCAACAAAAGAACCGCCTTCAACCAATTTTGCCATTTCATTTTCTTGAATCATCACATTTTCGGCCACACCTTCATCTTCAACCGGCATGTTTTCTGTCGTTACGGTTTTAGGTTTGAACCTGCCCCATGGCGCCGTCACATGAAAACGCGGTAGCTTATTTAAAACTGCGCCATACGACGGCGTCAAGTTCCAACCGATCAGCCCTTTCAAGAACGGGCTCATCAATAACAAGGCTATCAAAGTCACTGTGCCGCGCGCAATCCAATTTGGCAGCCACAACATAGCATAAGGACGCACAAAATGATTCACAAACACTAAAATGGCCGATAAAATAAATGAAAATAAAAATACCCGCACGGCAGAACTTTTAAACAATTCTCGCCACAATTTTTCCTCATCACTGGCCGCCTTACCGGCACGCGACGTCTGGTCAATATACGCCAACCATCTTTCCGGCAGTACTCGGCTCAAAACCTTATATACCCGCAGAGCCGATTTAATCATAATCGGCGTTAAAAAGGTCGTAATCACCGAAACAGCCACAATAATCGGATACACAAAGTCATCAATCACGCCCAAACTCATCCCGAGCGTAGCAATAATAAACGCAAATTCACCAACCTGAGCTAACGAAAATGCGCATTGCACCGCCGTGCGTAAATTCTGCCCCGAAATCACAAAACCGAAAGTTGAAAACACCACCATACCACATAAAACCACCAGCGTAATCACCGCAATCGGATATGCGTAAGTCACAAACATCTGCGGATTAACCATCATGCCGACGGTCACGAAAAACACAGCCCCGAAAAAGTCTTTAAGAGGTTTAATCACTCGCTCCACACGCTGAATAACTGCCGTTTCCGATAAAATAGACCCCATCACAAATGCCCCTAGCGCCGACGAAAATCCGAAATATACCGCCAAATAAACCATCGACAAACTCAAAGCAATTGCCACTAACAGCAACATTTCCTCATTCAAAAAATCCTTTAGCCGACGTAAAACCGTTGGCACCACATAAATTCCGCTGACAAAGCATAAAATCAAAAATGCCAATAGTTTCAAAACGCTCACACCTAAAACACCGCTATTAAAACCTTTTCCTACGGCAATTGTCGGCAACAAAACCAACAACAAAATACCCATAATATCTTCAATCACCAACACCCCGAATACCAAATCGGTAAATTTCTGCTTTTTAATATTTAAATCATCAAAAGCCTTAATAATAATGGTGGTTGACGACATAGAAATCATAGACCCAAGAAAGAAACTGTCAGTTGTACTCCACCCCAAAAACATACCTACATATTGTCCGACAAACAACATCAGAAAAATGTTCAGAGTTGCCGTAATCATGGCCGATTTACCAACCGACATCATTTTTTTGAAACTAAATTCCAATCCCAAACTGAACAGCAAAAAAATCACGCCTATATCCGCCCACAAAGTCAAATTTGCACGATCAGTCACGGTCGGCACAAAATTGAAATACGGACCGGCTAAAATACCGGCCAACAAATACCCCAACACCATCGGTTGCTTTAATTTTTTAAAAATAATCGTTGTAATCGCCGCATAAACGGTAATCAAAGTCAAATCAACAATCAAAGGATGTAAGCCGTGCATTTTTCCCTCTTTCATTCCGGTTCAAGTGACCTTACTATAAGGCTAATCCAATGATTTTCAAGTAAAAATTACATTTCTGCACGAAAAAATCCCAGCAGTTCACAGTTACTCAAAAGAAAAACCACCGCCAACGGCAAGTGGTTTTCATACAATTAAAAATTAATATAATCGCTTAAATATCAAGCGCCTTACGATAAACTTCCACAATCGTTTCCGCTTCTTCGCGATCGGCGGCATTCATTTTGCGCAACTTCAAAATTGTGCGCATAGCTTTTACATCAAAACCGGCACCTTTTGCTTCGGCAAAAATATCTCTGATATCGCCTTGAATACCTTTTTTTTCTTCTTCCAAACGCTCAATACGTTCAATCAGTGAGCGCAATCTTTCCGTTGCCACACCACCAACCTCGGCTTTTACTTGATTTTCATCCATTTTAATTCTCCCAAAAAATTTAAACTTGATTGCTTGTAGCAAAATTTTTTATCTTTGGCAAGATTTAATTTTCTTAAATTCATCAGTTTAAACTAACAAGTTATTAACTTATATGCTTTAGTATAAATGGCAAAATAAATAAGGGAGAAAATTTATGCCAATTGATACACACACAAAAATCTTAGCCACCATCGGACCGGCCACGGCTTCTCGGCAAATGCTTGAAAAACTGATTAAATCTGGAATAGATGCCTTCCGCTTTAATTTCAGTCATGGTACTCATGAGGAACACGCCGAAAGGCTGCAAATTGTGCGCAAGTTAAGTGCCAAATACAATCGTCACTTAACGATTGTTGCCGATCTACAAGGCCCAAAATTACGTATTGGCACATTTAAAACCGAAAAAGTCACCTTAAAAAAAGGCCAACATTTCACTCTTGATATGAATGAACAGGCCGGTGATGAAACTCGCGTTTGTCTACCTCATAAAGAAATTTTTGCGGTTCTAAAAGTCGGTGATAAGTTACTGCTCAATGACGGTAATATTGAACTCGAAGTTTTAGAAAAACAGGCTCGTTCCGCCAAAACACTGGTCAAAGTCGGCGGCGTTTTATCGGCACATAAAGGTGTTAACCTGCCTAATGTTAAATTGCCGATTTCCGCTATCACAGCCAAAGATAAAAAAGACTTAGAATTTGCCTTAAACCTCGGCGTTGATTGGGTTTGTCTTTCCTTTGTGCAAAGCATTGATGATGTGCGACAGGCCAAAAAATTAATCAACGGCCGTGCCTGGATTATTTCTAAACTTGAAAAACCAAGCGCAATTGATGATCTGGATGCTATCGTTAAAGAATCTGACGGCGTTATGGTGGCACGTGGTGATCTAGGCGTGGAATGTCCTATTCAAACAGTTCCTGTTTTGCAAAAACGCATTGTAAAAACTTGCCGCAAATACGGCCGACCGGTCATTGTCGCCACTCAAATGCTGGAATCAATGATTTATAACCCAACACCGACACGTGCAGAGGTTTCTGACGTTGCCACCGCCGTATTTGACGGTGCTGATGCCGTTATGCTTTCTGCCGAAACTGCCGCCGGTAATTATCCGGCAGAATCTGTGGCCATGATGCACCAGATTATTGCTCAGGTTGAATCTGACAATTCATATTATTCACGCATTCAATCCGACAAAGACTTATCCGATTGCGACGATATGGCTGATGCCATCACTTATGCCGCCAGCGAAATGACTGATATTTTACCGAACATGGCCGCCGTTATCACATATTCGGCTTCGGGTTTCACAGCCCTTTCAATGGCGCGCGAACGCCCAACCAGACCTATTTTAGCCATAACCTTATCGGCACAAACTGCTCAACGACTTGGCTTGGTTTGGGGGGTTCGGGCTTCGGTCAACACAGAAGTATTCAAAGATTTCACAAAATTGGAAGAAACTGCCTTAGCTACCGCTCGTAAAGCAAAAATCGGTAAAAAGGGCGAATATCTGGTCATCACTGCCGGCTATCCGATTGGAATTCGCGGTATGACTAATTTAATTTATACGGTACAGCTGTAAAAAAAACATTTTATTGCAAATCTAAAGGCTTCAGATTGTGTCTGAAGCCTTTGCTTGTAGTTATCTTATTTAATCATATATGCAAAAAGTACATATAATGCGGATATGCCGACAATAATATAAA
>JAZNQW010000074.1:0-2242 GCA_045590435.1 Alphaproteobacteria bacterium
CCGATGAACCAACCGGCGATCCATCCGAACAAAGCACCCGCGATTGTCGTTAAAATTTTGATCGCCACACACCACAACAGCGGGACCATCCAACTGGCAATCATGCCTAAAAAAGCAAATAACAAATTCAAAAAATCTCGCATTTTCATAATGATACAGAGTTTAAATTATATAAAAATCAATAATAGCAAATTCAGTCGGATTATAAAAAAATTGTGCTTATTGTCAAGAATTTTAAGCAAAACAATTTGCTTTTGGCGGTTTTTATGCTAACCTTGGCAACAAAGGAGAGCAAATGCAAATTTATATGGTAGGTGGTGCCGTGCGCGACATGGTTTTAGGGCAAACCCCGCATGACAAAGATTATGTGGTGGTCGGTGCAACGGCAGATGAAATGATACAGCGTGGCTTTTTACAAGTGGGCAAGCACTTTCCGGTGTTTTTGCACCCCGAAAGCAAAGAAGAATATGCTTTGGCGCGCAAAGAAATCAAAACCGGCGATAAGCATACCGATTTTAAGTTTGTGTTCGGACCGGATGTGACGTTGGCCGAAGATTTGGAACGCCGCGATTTTACTTGTAATGCGTTGGTTTGTGATATACAAAACGGCGAGATTAAGGATTTGATCGGCGGTCTTGATGATATCAAAAACCGCATTTTGCGCCATGTGAACAGTAAGCATTTCGGCGAAGATCCGTTGCGCGTACTCAGAATGTGCCGCTTTGCAGCCAAACTTGATTTTACGATTGCGCCGGAAACTATGACATTAGCACGGCAGATGGTTGCCGCCGGTATGTTGCAACACCTATCGCTGGAGCGGATTTGGCAGGAGTTTGTCCGAGCCTTGGAAACGCCGCATTTTGTGCAGTTTGTTGAAGCTATGCGCGAATGCGGTGCATGGCAAGATTTGTTGCCGGAATTAGAGCAGTTGTGGCAAACGCCGGAGCGCACCGATTTTCATCCTGAAGGCAACAGTGGCGCACATACTTTATTGGCGCTTAAACAAGCTGAAAAGCTCGATAGTGTAACCAAATTTGCCGTTTTAATGCATGATATCGGAAAAATTGCCACTCCGCCGGAAATATTGCCGCGTCATATCGGACATGACAAAGCCGGAATACCTCTTATCAAAAAAATTTGTAAACGCCTGAAAGTTCCGAATAAATATACCGAATTTGCCATTATTGCCACCACGCAACATATGCGCTTTTTTGCCGTGCCACAAATGCGTCATGCCACACTGCGCGACTTTGTGGCAGATTTAAGCCGACAATTTCGAAGTGATACAAACTTAAAGCAACTGTTTGCCGTATGTAAATGTGATATGCTCGGACGCTCCCTTTCCCCTTCTGCCGAAGAGCTTGCCGATTATGAAAATGCCGTCACACGCTGCCAAAAAGTTTATGACCGATTATCTCCTCTCAACGCCCAAGACATGCCAAACTTTGCACAATTGCCTCACGATGCCTCTTTTTTTGAGCACTGGCGCCAATATCAAATCAATTTGATTAGTGATTTATAATACAACCAAGCAAAATATCTCTTTTAATTTGCCGAGATTACCCGATCCACTGCGTAGTAGCACGCAGTCTGTCGGGTAATGACAGTTAATATATAGACGAGATTTATAAAATTGATTGACGGACAGCAGATTTAAAGTATATGATGTCAAAAAAACAATAAACGAGGTGTGTTATGAGTTATATCAGCCGTTCTTTATCACAGGGAGAAGAAATTTTATTGCGTGCCCATCTGCATTGGTGTTGTTTTTTGGGTGAATGGATATTTACATTAATGACCGCCGGTGTGGCCGCTATTTTGTTTTTGCAATTTGAACAATTAGAACAGCCTGTTCAATACGGTTTGACTGCATTTCTGGCTTTAATGACTTATTGGACGGTGCGCAAATGGCTGATTATTCTTTCGATTGATATGGTGATTACGAATCGCCGTGTGATTTATAAAGAAGGTTTGTTCGGCGTTACAACAGCAGAAATTTTAAACAGCAAAATTGAATCGGTAGCCATTGAACAAAGCGTGATGGGACACATTTTAGGTTATGCCGATATCCATTTTTCGGGCACCGGCACGGCACACGTGACCTATCGCTATGTAAAACAAGCCGCTCGCATTAAAAGCGAACTGGAATATATCATCAGCCAGAGATAATTTTGCTGTTTTTGTTTTATTTATAGCATAATCGCATTTTGCCTCTTGCATTCGCCGTAAAAAAAATCTAAAT
>JAZNQW010000075.1:0-19166 GCA_045590435.1 Alphaproteobacteria bacterium
TGTATGAGGTGTATAAGTCAGGTACTGTAGAGAATTTTGCCGAGAAGTACATGGAAATGCTGACTGATAGTGGCATTGAAAACTATCGTCAGGCTCTCGCCAAGTTCGGCATAGATGCTTCAAGTCCGACCTTTTGGCAAGACGGTATGCGCTTGTTTGAGCAAGAACTATCTGAGCTTGAAACTTTGGAAAAACAGCTTAACTTCTAAAGTGCAAAGGCTTACACTATTAATGAAAAATCCCCCGCCGCTTAACCGCCGCGAGGGATTTTTCGTTAACTTAGTATTTCCTATAGATTTACAGTCAAGCAAATGAATTAACCTTTGAAAAATGTTTGGAACTGAATTCTCCCAGCTCATAAACAGTGATAGAGTACCCTCTATGGAGGAAATCAAGAATCACATCTTTATCAAGATACACATACTTCACTTTCTCCAGCCGATCCAAAAATTCAGGTAATTCATAATCTTGCAAGCCCAAGTCAACCAACAAAGATGCTAATCCGATTTCTTCATCTGTCAGGTAAGATACCTGGGGTAATCCCATGTCGAGCAGAACCTTGCGGACAGCATCTACAGAGATAATTCGTTCACGTTCTTTCATACGCAATAATACTGAGAGTTATACAATGTTATAATGATAGACTTTTGCGGTGTAATTTAAATCAAAAATCAACCGCTGTCAAACAAAAAAGCTGTCGGATTTCATTCCGACAGCTTTTTTTATAGATTAGGGTCAGTCTTTCTCCGGCGGATCCAGATGATAGCCGAGTCTTTTACATTCTTCAGCAACTTCATCATCAAGTTGATAGGCACTCAGCAACCAACCTTGCGAAATATAGAACTGAAGACATCCTTCATTCTTGGGCTCCAGCATGCGCTTGTGAAACTCTTTGGGCAACGAATAACGAGAAAAGTATTCAACCGCCAAATCGTTCGAATTCGGACAGTCAAACATTTGGTTC
This sequence comes from Alphaproteobacteria bacterium, assembly GCA_045590435.1. Taxonomy (GTDB): domain Bacteria; phylum Pseudomonadota; class Alphaproteobacteria; order RF32; family CAG-239; genus RUG410. The sequence goes on from JAZNQW010000075.1 coordinate 965, forward strand.
AATTCCTCAATATCCAGCTCATAGCCGCCCCAAATGCGCTCACGTAAATCTGCCTCGGTTTCTTCAATAACCTTCTGTAGCGTTGGTCTCAAATATTCGTGCTTATCCAGAACAAACTCAATTTTTGAGTCCAAAATACCAAACTTCGGTTCATTGAGGAAAATTTGCTTAGCCATTTCAGGACCGCCATACCACAACAGATAAGAAATTGCACCAGCATCGAGATGATGTCCTTGTTTGTGGAAAATGGCATACTGATTAAGGCTCATTTCCTGTTGCGCAAACGCACAAATCTTCTTATCTTTTGCGCAGAACTTTACCCACTCGTCCACCTCTTCAATTGAGCTCAGGTTATAGAGACGTTTGGTAACAACCTTCTGTAGATAGGCTTCATTGCTTTCCGCAACAGCGTCTTTGACAACCTGTGAAATTTTCTCGCTATCGGATATTTTACTCATCAGATCTTTGCTGATACCGCAACGTTCCACATAATCGCACAATATGTGTCCGACAGTATCAAAACAATGCTGTTGCTCTTCACTGCAGAGTTTTTTAATCAGAAGGGTTAACTGTGCTTTCGACAATGTGCCACAACGTTTGATATACTTAAGCAGAATACGCCCAATAATACCTAAACCCTGTGGATGGCTTTCCTCGCAAGCCTTTTCAATCAGTATGGTAAGCTGCGCTTTGGGTAATATATCGCAACTCATGTACTCTTTGAGCAACTGCCGTTCTTTGCCTTCTAGGGAAGTCAGATCAAGAAGTGCCTTAAACAAGTCATTGCGCTCTTTTAAGCCGTTTGCCAATTTCTTAAACGGATATACGTAAATATCACGCATCAAAACCGCCCACGCTTCCGGACTTAAAGACCACAAAACTTCTTCATCTTGTCGCACTTCGTTGAAATAAATTTCCTGCTCACGAACGGTATAGTTCTTGAGTAAATCCGGCGTAACCCACCATTTAGCCCACTTAAAAGGCCATTTCAGCGCCAAATAAGTATAAAACTTGCAGATGGTTTTGCCGCAATAGACTTCATCATGCACCAAACTTGCCGCAAATGCCGGAGCTATCAAGTTGAGAATCAACAGCGTGAGAGGATTAATAAGCACTGCAAACCAGAAAATTGCACCCGTGTAGTACACAATATAAAAACACACGGTGGATGTTGGCACCATTTTCGGTGCAAATAATTTTGAAACAGCCATAGTTGTAAATAATTAAGTGGCTCGCCCAGCTCCTCATAGGCAAAAATTAGTGAGATTATCCGGGGGAACTTGAATGCTGCCGTAAAGCAGCTATCAGACAGATAACCTGCTTTACTTCTAACGAACATCATTTTGACTTATATTACATTTTTCATGCATTTACCTCTAGGCCACTAAAAACCTAACCCGATAAATAATAAATCATCATTATAGAATATCATTATACATAAAACGTTGTCAGTGTAGCAGTAGTTAAAAATTTTGTCAAGCTGTTTTATAAGAAAACTAATGTGGATAAGGGGAGAATTTCTTTGTTGGTTCTCATCCTTTAACCGGAGTTTAAAAAACAAAAAAAGCCACCATGAGTGTGACTAAAATGAGAGACTGTCGGAAAAACTTCGTTTCACTACGTTAATTTCGCTCATTCGCTAGCGCTCACCGGCGTTCTTGCGTCCGCCTTTCGCTCATACTCGAACCAACTTCCCGTTGGTTCTCATCCTTTAACCGGAGTTTGAAAAACAAAAAAGTCACCACGAGGGTGACTTTTTTTGTTTTTTGGCTCCGACTGTCGGATTATTTCGCTACACTCCATTCACTGCGCTCATCGCCTGATGGCGACCGCCATACTTTCGTCTGGCTTTCGCTTGTAGTCGAACCAACTTCTCGTTGGTTCTCATCTCGTCATCTGGTAGCAATAAAAAAAAACCTCCCCAAAGGGAGGTCATTTTTATTGGCTCCGACTGTCGGATTATTTCGCTACACTCCATTCACTGCGCTCATCGGCTTGCAGCCGACCGCCATACTTCCGTCTGGCTTTCGCTTGTAGTCGAACCAACTTCTCGTTGGTTCTCATCTCGTCATCTGGTAGCAATAAAAAAACCTCCCCAAAGGGAGATCATTTTTATTGGCTCCGACTGTCGGATTCGAACCAACGACCAATCGGTTAACAGCCGATTGCTCTACCGCTGAGCTAAGTCGGAATAACTTGGAGGCCGGTACCGGAATTGAACCGATATAGAAGGATTTGCAGTCCTCTGCATAAGCCATTCTGCCAACCGGCCATTCACTCACGGACCAATCTCACTCAACAAAACCTATATATACAAATTTTTTTTCAAACGTCAATAATTTTTTTTATAAAATGTGCATTTTTTTTAATGCCTGTGTAAAACTTGTTTTTTTTGCGTTGATTTTTACTTATTTATTATATAGTTAGGCTGAATTAAAAAGGAGGGTAAATGCAAATTGCAATTGCTGCCGATCATGGCGGGTTTGAACTTAAAGAAGCCTTAAAAAAACATTATAATCATTTGAATTTGCTTGATTTAGGTACATTTTCGACAGATTCGGTGGATTATCCGGATATTGCCCACAAAATGGCTCAGGCAATTTTAAATAAACAGGCTGATTTAGGTATTTTGATTTGCGGAACGGGTGTTGGTATTTCAATTGCGGCAAATCGCCATAAAGGTATTCGCGCTGCATTGATTTATAATGAAGACGTCGCTCGATTGGCTAAAGAGCATAATAATGCCAATGTTTTGGTTTTTGGCGGTAGAACAATGTCTGTTGCAGATGTTATAAAATATATAGATGTATTTATGGCATCTGAGTTTGCCGGCGGCAGACATCAAAAAAGAATAGAAAAAATAGATATAATGGAGTGAGTAATGGATTTTGAGCAGAATTTACAGACAGAAGATGCAGCTATATTTCAAATTATTCAGAAAGAACTGCATCGACAACAAGAACAAGTGGAATTGATTGCCTCGGAGAATATTGTTTCAAAGGCGGTAATGCAAGCACAAGGTTCAATTTTAACTAATAAATATGCCGAGGGATATCCGGCGCACCGTTATTATTGCGGCTGTGAATTTATTGATGAAATAGAAGTTTTGGCGCAAGAACGGGCCAAAAAATTGTTTGGTGCCGAGTATGTGAATGTGCAGCCGCATTCCGGCAGTCAGGCTAATATGGCGGTCTACGTGGCGTTGATGAAGCCAGGTGATACATTGATGGGAATGAGTTTAGATGCCGGCGGACATTTAACGCATGGAGCCAGAGTTTCGCTTTCGGGTAAAATGTTTAAAGCTGTGCAATATGGTGTGCGTGCCGATAACGGATTGATTGATTATGATGCGGCCGAAGCCTTAGCAATTGAAAATAAACCGAAGATTATTGTGGCCGGCGGTTCTGCCTATCCGCGACAGATTGATTTTGCGCGTTTTCGGGCTATTGCCGATAAAGTAGGGGCTTATTTAATGGTGGATATGGCGCATTTTGCCGGTTTGGTTGCCGGTGGGGTACATCCGAACCCATTGAAATGGGCTGATGTTGTGACAACAACGACGCACAAAACTCTGCGCGGTCCGCGTGGAGGTATGATTTTAACCAATAATGCGGATTTGTATAAAAAAATTAATTCGGCCGTATTTCCGGGGACGCAAGGCGGTCCGTTGGAGCATGTGATTGCTGGTAAGGCAGTGTGCTTTGCTGAAGATTTAACGCCTGAGTTTAAGGAATATGCCGCGCAAGTGATTAAAAACGCTAAAGTTCTGGGGAAAACATTGCAAAAGCGCGGTTTAGCATTAGTTTCAGGTGGAACGGATACGCATTTGGTTTTAGTGGATTTGCGGCCAAAAGGGTTAACAGGTGATGTGGTGACAACCGCACTGGAAAAAGCCAATATTACGTGTAATAAAAATGCCATTCCGTTTGATCCTGAACCGCCGACAGTGACGTCAGGCGTCAGATTAGGTACACCGGCCGGCACAACACGCGGATTTAAAGAAAAAGAATTTGAGCTGATCGGTAATTGCATCGGTGATGTGGTTGATGCGTTGGCTCAAGGCAATGCCGATGAGGTAATTGCTGTAACGAAACAAAAAATTGTGGCACTGTGTCGCGATTTTCCAATTTATGAATAAAATAGAAAGGAACTAAAAATATGAAAAACTTTTTTAATGAATTTAAAAAATTTGCCATGCGCGGCAATGTGATGGATATGGCCGTCGGTATTATCATTGGTGCGTCTTTCGGAAAGATTGTTAACTCATTGGTAGAAGATGTGATTATGCCACCGATCGGATGGGCTTTGGGAAAAATTGATTTTTCTGATTTGTCTTGGGATATTATGTCTTCGGGCGTTACCATTAAATACGGTGCATTCATTAATACCGTTATCAGCTTTATCATTGTGGCATTTGCCGTATTTATTTTGATTAAGGCGGTTAATGCTTTGCAGGCAAAAATGCTGAAAGAGGAAGAAGATGCAGCGGCAAAAGCGGCTCCGACCACCAAGAAGTGCCCGTTCTGCTGTGAAGATGTGGCTTTGGAAGCGACAAAATGCCCGCATTGCACGTCTAATTTGAAATAAAAATTTTAATGTAAATTTATCAAATTGTACCGAGCTTAATTGCTCGGTTTTTTATTTTAGCCTGCGTTGTTTATATCTGAATTAAGCATTGACTTTTGTTTTTAATGTGGTATAACCCATTAATACTATATTATTAAATAAGTGTAAGTTATTTATAATACATAAAAAATACTTAAGGAAGGATAAGGAATATGGCAACATATTATATCGTATCGGGTGGGTTTGATCCGATACATGAAGGACATATCGAAATGATAAAGTCGTCGGCAGCGGCTTCAGATGGCGTAATTGTTTTAGCTAATTCTGATGATTGGTTATGTCGCAAAAAAGGCAAAAATTTTCATTCTATGAAAACGCGTAAGGCAATTTTGGAAAACCTAAAGGGTGTAATAGATGTGTTGGAATTTGATGATGCTGATAATTCTGCATCTGACGGCATCAGAAAAGCCAGAGCCAAATATCCGAGCGCACATTTGGTATTTGCTAACGGAGGAGACAGAGGCAAAGACAATATTCCAGAAGGTCCGGTATGTCAAGAATGTCATGTGGATTTGGTGTTTGGTGTCGGCGGTGATAATAAAGCTAATTCTTCTTCATGGATTTTGGAAAAGTGGAACAGTAAATAATGCCTAAAGTCAAATTACTTTTTGATGTGGAACAATTAAGTACAGATGGTTTGAAAGGCACAGGGATTGTGCGTGTTTGCGATGTTCTGCTGCAACTATTGTCAAGAAGTGAAGAGATTGATGTGTATCCGATTATTACCAGTAAACGCGGTGATTTTAATAACTATCTGCAAGTTAAGGGCTTATCTGAGCAATTTAAGCATAAGATTGTTTGTATGCCGAAGTTAAAGGCAACAACCAAAAACCAAGGAAAATATCAGCAATTACGCACAAAACTGCTAAGCAAAGTTTATTCTTGGAAATACAGCAGTATTTTAAAGCAATATGATGCGTATATCTCTATGTTCAGTCCGATTTCACCAGTGGTGTATGAAAGCGGACTGAAAACTTTTATGGTGGTGCACGATTTAATTCCGATGGTTTATCCGGACGGATGTGATCCGAAGTTCGTTAAAAAATTTGCTGATTGGATTAAGCGCAGTCATCCTGATGCTTATTTTTGCGTTTCGGAACATACTAAAAAGGATTTGGTTAAGTTTAAGCCGAAAGCAGCAAATATTCCGATATACAAGATTTATTTGGGTGCTGATAATGAAAAATTTAAACCTATTGGAGATGCTAAGAAAATTGCACCCGTTAAAGAGAAATACGGTATAAAAACACCAAAATATTTTTTAGCGGTTTCCGAAATTACAACACGCAAAAATTTGGTGCATTTATTACAGGCATTTGTCTCATTTCTGAGTGATACAAACTCCGAAGATATATCTTTGGTGTTGGTCGGGCCGGTGCGCAAAGGATACGAAGATGTGGCAAACCAAGTGAAAGGTTTAGCTAAATATCAAGATAAAATTGTGCAGACAGGTTTTGCTGACAATGAAGATTTAGCACCATTATACAGTGGTGCTACAGCATTTATATATCCGAGTTTGTATGAAGGTTTCGGGTTGCCGATTTTAGAGGCTATGCAGTGTGGCACTCCTGTCATAACGTGCAACAACACTTCGTTGCCGGAAGTTGGTGGTGATGCGGTGTTATATATCAGCGGCAAAGATAAAAATGAAACGGCAATGTTGCTGAACAAGATTTATAATGATGAAAGTTTACGGCAAACGCTTAAAACCAAAGGTTTAGCGCGCGCTAAAGAATTTGATTGGCAAAAAACCGCCAATATTGTGATTAATGCTGTGGTTAACAAAGTTAAAGGAGATAAAAATGGCTAAAACAGCGCTTATTACCGGAATTACTGGTCAAGATGGTTCATATTTAACCGAATTATTATTAGAAAAAGGCTATGAAGTACATGGCATTATTCGCCGCAGTTCATCATATAATACACAACGTATCGAACATTTGATGGATAATAAGCATCTGCATTTGCATTACGGCGATTTAACCGATTCGGTAAATTTAATTCGCTTAGTTAAAGAAATTGAGCCGGATGAAATTTATAATTTAGGTGCTCAAAGCCATGTGAAAATCAGTTGGGATTGCCCTGAATTTACGGCAGAAAGCGATGCTTTAGGCACACTTCGTTTGTTAGAAGCTATTCGCGTTAATGGTTTAACAAAAAAGACTAAGTTTTACCAAGCATCAACATCTGAATTGTTCGGTTTAATTCAAGAGCCGATTCAGTCAGAAAAAACGCCGTTCTATCCGCGCAGTCCGTATGGGGTAGCTAAGTTATACGGTTATTGGATTACGGTAAATTATCGTGAAAGCTATGGCATTTTTGCTTGTAATGGTATTTTGTTCAATCATGAATCTCCGCGCCGCGGCGAAAATTTTGTAACTCGCAAAATTACTCTCGCCGCCACACGCATTAAAGAAGGCCTGCAAGATTGCTTATATTTGGGCAATATGAATGCTAAACGCGATTGGGGACATGCCAAAGATTATGTTGAAGGAATGTGGCGTATGCTTCAGGCCGAAAAGCCAAGTGATTATGTACTTTCTACCGGTACCACAACATCTATTCGTGATTTTGTAAAAATGGTGTTTAAAGAATGCGGTATTGAGTTGGAATGGCAAGGCGAGGGCGTTAATGAAAAAGCCATTAACAAAGCCAACGGCAAAGTTGTTGTAGCGGTTAATCCGGAATTTTTCCGTCCGGCCGAAGTTGAACTGCTTTTGGGTGACAGCACCAAAGCGCGCACGCAATTGGGTTGGAAGCCTAAATATGACTTGGCGGCACTTGCCAAAGAAATGGTGGCGGAAGATTTGAAACTGGCTAAAAAAGAAAAACTTTTATCAGATAACGGTTTTGAAGATAACACACATTACGCAGCATAAGAGAAATAAAATGGATAAGAATTTAAAGATATACGTTGCAGGGCATCGCGGTTTAGTCGGCAGTGCCATAAAAAGAGAACTTGAAAAGAAAGGGTATACCAATATTATCTGTCGCACACACAGTGAATTGGATTTAACCGATTCAAAAGCTGTTGCTGATTTTTTTGCAACAGAAAAGCCTGATTGGGTCATTCAAGCGGCAGCTAAAGTTGGCGGCATTTTAGGTAATAATACTTATCCTGTGGAATTTATGTTGGAAAATTTAAAAATCCAAAATAATGTGATTGAGAACTCTTATAAAACCGGTGTCAAAAAATTGCTTTTCCTCGGCTCAAGTTGCATTTATCCTAAAAATACGCCGCAACCGATGAAAGAAGAATATCTTTTGTCTGATTATTTGGAGAAAACCAATGAAGGTTATGCTTTAGCAAAAATTTGCGGCATTAAGCTTTGTAATTATTACAACCGCGAATACGGCACAAATTATATGTCAGTTATGCCGTGCAATTTGTATGGTATCGGAGATAATTATCATCCGCAAAATGCTCATGTTATTCCAATGTTAATCAGACGTTTTCATGAAGCTAAGGAGCAAGGTTTGCCTGAAACAACCGTTTGGGGAACAGGTACACCGCGGCGTGAATTTCTATTTGCCGATGATTTAGCCGAAGCTGTGGTGTTTTTAATGGAAAATAAAGATGCCAAAGACGTAGGAGAATTTATCAACATTGGTTCCGGATTTGATATGCCGATTTCTGAAATTGTGGAAATGATTAAAGAAACCGTCGGTTACAAAGGAAAACTGGTTTATGACAAAACAAAACCGGACGGTACTATGCTGAAACTGATGGATGTATCAAAAATCAATGCCCTCGGGTGGAAGGCTAAAACTTCACTTAAAGAGGGCTTGAAAATTGCATATGAAGATTTTAAGCAAAGAGGTATAAAATGAAAAAATATTTAATTACCGGTGTGAATGGCTTTGTCGGCAGATATTTTGTGGAATGTTTGCGCAACCACGAGCCAGATGCCGATATTTTAGGAGTGGATATTACTGAAAATACCTCAATCGAAAGCATCCGTTATCAAAAACTTGATTTATGTGATGCGCCAAAAGTAGATGATTTACTTGAGCGTGAAAATTCGGATTACATTGTGCATTTAGCGGCAATGAGTTCGGTGGCACAAAGTTGGCAAGAGCCGGCAAAATGCTTTTTGAATAATACTTCGGCTTTTTTGAATTTGGCAGAAAGTGTGCGTTTAAAAGCTTTGAAAACACGTATTTTATCGGTTGGTTCTTCCGAAGAATACGGAATTTATAACGAACCGATGCAGGAAATATTTAATTTGCACCCGAAAAGTCCGTATTCCGTTGCGCGTCTAAGTCAAGAGTATCTGTCTAAATTATATGTTGATCGCTTTGGTACCGATATTGTGATGACTCGTTCATTTAACCATATCGGGCCACGGCAGAGTGATAGATTTGTTATTCCGTCATTTATTAAACAATTGGTAGCCATAAGCCAAGGTGCAGAAAATAAAATGTTGGTCGGTAATATTGAAGTTATCCGTGATTTTACTGATGTTCGTGACGTGGTTGAGGCATATTATTTGATTTTACAAAAGGGTAAAATGCGTGAAGTTTACAATGTTTGCTCCGGTCAAGGTCGTAAATTGCGCGAAATTATTGAAACAACAGCAAAATTGTTAAATATTGAGCCAAATATTGTTGTTGATGAAGCACGCGTGCGACCGAATGATATGCCGCGTGTGGTCGGCGATAATACCAAGCTTAAAACACAGCTTGGTTGGCAACAGAAATATTCGCTGACGCAAACCTTACAGGATATTATAGAATATTGGAAGAATAATTCATGAAAAAGCAAAAACTCTTATATATCGGACATGCTTACCACAATAAAACCAAGTCAACACAATTTTTAAAAGATATGTTGGCTCAACGTTTTGATGTGGAAATATTTGACTTTGATCCGTATAAAGATGATATGAATACGCATTTTGCATCGTTAAAAGGGCAAAACTATGATGTTGTGGTTATTTTTCAAATTATGCCACACTTAGATAAACTAAAAAAGGTCGTTAACTTTAAACGTAGTGTGTTTTTTCCGATGTATGACGGTGTACCGGCCAGAACCGACAATATTTGGGCAGAATATAAGGATACGCAGATTATCAATTTTTGTCGCACACTTCATGAAGAACTGCAAAAAATCGGCTTTTCTTCGCATTATATTCAATATTTTCCCGAGCCTATTACTACGGATAATATGGGTAAAACAGATTCCGTATTCTTTTGGCAGAGAATCAATCAGATTAACGCTGATTTAGTGGCAAAGTTGTTGGCTAAAACCAAAATTTCGCACTTACATTTTCACAAAGCGATAGATCCGACACATAAAATAACTTTACCGCAAGTTAAATGTAAAATTACCACTTCGGAATGGTTTGACACACGTGAAGAAATGCAAGCAAAAATGCAAGAGTCGGCACTCTACATCGCACCACGCTTGTATGAAGGCATCGGTATGAGCTTTTTAGAGGCTATGGCAATGGGACGTTGTGTCGTTGCGCCGAATAATCCTACCATGAACGAATATATTGAAGATGGTAAAACCGGTATTCTATATAATCCGGAAAATCCGCAACCGCTTGAAATTAAGCAAATTAAGCAAATTCAGAAAAATACACTGAAATATATTCAAAACGGCTATAAAAAATGGCAGAAAGAAAAGTATAAAATTTTAGATTGGTTGATAGCTGACTTAGAAACTGATGAGAAAAAAATTAAAAAATATTATGCCGAAAAAGCAGAAATAACAACCTATAAATTGTTCAATTTCTTAACGCTTCTGAAGAGCAAGCGTTCCGCTAAAAAATATGAACTTAAGTTGCTCGGTTTCTTTCCGTTAATAACTATACGAGAGGATTAAGATGAAAAAGAATGAAGAAAAAAATAAGAAGATAAATCTTTGTTTTGATGGTCGTGTGTTAAAAAATGGTCTTGTAGAAGGGACTTCACGAACAGGTATATATTTTGTAGCGCGCAATTTGATAATTGAAATAGCTAAGCGTAATAGTATTAATCTCTCAATTTATTTACCCCTATCCGATTTACCATTACAAAAAAAAATATTCGAAACATTAAACATTGCTACAATGACAGTTTTATCGGATTCTAGCGATTTTTCTGATGTTGATGCTTTTTTTTCGCCATTTGAATCAATTCCTATATTCATTCGGGAAAAAGCTAAAATTTCATGTTTTACAGTGTTATATGATATTATTCCGTTATTGTTTCCTGATTATTTTATTGGTGCACACAGACAAGGATGGTTCGGAATATTACTTCAGTCATTAAGAAAAGATGATTATTATTTTTCAATATCTGATTATACTAAAAAAGATTTTTTGAAGTTCTTTTCACAACTGGATGAAAATAAAATTACCACTATTCCATTATCGACTAATCTGGCATATAAACCAAATAAGGATTTAACAATTGAAATTCAGAAGAAATATAATATTCCGACAGATAAAAAATACTTGTTTTCACTGTGTTCGTTGGAGCCACGTAAGAATTTAATTCGCGCTGTTAAAACATTTATTCAATTTATTGAAAAAAATAAAATAAATGACCTTGTTTATGTTCTTGGTGGTGGTGCATGGCAAGGTTTTATCGAAAAACTGGAAAAAGAAATTCCTGATTTTGCCAAATATAAAGATAAAATCATCCGTGCCGGCTATGTGGCTGATGAAGATTTGGAAGTGCTTTATTCTAATGCAGAATGGTTTGTTTATACTTCGCAATATGAAGGTTTTGGCATGCCGCCGCTGGAAGCTATGGCCTGTGGCACGGCGGTGATTACTTCTAACAATTCTTCTCTGCCGGAAGTTGTCGGTGATGCCGGTATTATGATAGATTATGACAGCGAAGAACAGCATGTCGCGGCTTATGAAAAGTATTACTTTGATAAAAAATTCCGAGAGAAAATGGCTAAAAAAGGTTTAGAACGTTCCAAACAGTTCTCGTGGTCTGCGGCAGTTGATGTGATTTTAAATAAGATGCAAGAAGTTGAAGCTAAAAAAGCCAATCAACCTTTAGTAACTGTTGTGACACCGACATTTAATTTAATCAAAGGTGGTAGAAAAGAAACATTTATCCAAAGCGCCGAAAGTGTGCAAAAGCAAACATATAAAAATATTGAACATATTGTGATTGATGGGGCGTCCAAGGATGGCACACTGGAATTATTGGAAAAATATCAGAAAAAAGGTTGGTTCAAGTATTATTCCGAGCCGGATAAAGGGTTGTATGACGGAATAAATAAAGGCATTCTTAAAGCCAAAGGAAAGTATGTGGTTGTGTTAAATTCCGATGATTTTTATTGCAACGATAAAGCCATAGAGATGTTAGTGCAAAAAGCCGAGGAGCAAGATGCTGATGCATGTTGTGCTGGCGCAAAGGCCGTCTATCCGGATACGTTAAAAATAAAAGAGTTATGGAGTTGTTATGATACGCAACTTCTTATTTTCGGAAAACATGCTTGCCATCAAACTTTTCTTATCAGAACCGATGTTATGAAAGAGTTAGGACTGTATGATTTGCAATACAAAGTTTCTGCAGATACCGCTTTTATGTATAAATTACTGAATCAAAATAAAAAAATATGTATGATAGAACCAAATATTATTGCATATCGTCTTGGTGGTGTTTCCGCAGATGGTGAAAAGGTAAAAAAAGATGTAACCTCAAGCATGTTTGAAAATTATGGTCAATATCATGGCTTAACACCACTCGATTGTTCATATCTATTTGTCTATAACTATTTAAATTTGCCTTTAGAACAAGCCATTGCCCTCGGCTCAAAATTAGAAAAAGCCGAATGGCGAGAAGAATATTTTAAACGCTTGTTTAATAATTATGATCTATGTGGCGGTGCACAACACTATAATACTCAGGCCACCAAAACCATGTATAAACTTTTCGGCTTTTTGCCATTGTTAAAAATAAGAAAGGATATAAATGCAATGAAAATGTCATTATTTGGATTTTTACCGCTCTACGGACATAAAAAAGTTGGTGGTCGTGAACAATGGAAGCTCTTTGGTTTACCGATATTCAAAATCCGCAAAATGTCTAACGGTATTACTACAAAATATTATATTTTAGGCTTACCGATGATGAAAGTCAGCAAAAAAATCTGCACAAAATAAGAGATGTTAAGATGACAAAGGTTTTTGTTTCAGGTTGTTTTGATGTTTTGCACAGCGGACATATTCGCTTTTTTGAGGAAGCTGCACAGTATGGCGATTTATATGTCTCAATCGGTTCAGATAAGACAGTTAAAGAGTTAAAAAACAGAGAGACGCTATATAATGAAAATGAACGCTTATATATGGTTTCTGCCTTGCGTTCCGTACATAAAGCATTTATAGCCGGAGGCTCCGGAAAATTAGATTTTGCAGATGAGCTTAAAAACATCAAACCGGATATCTTTTTCGTTAATAGTGATGGCGATAGTAATGAAAAACGCCAATTTGTTGAAGGTTTAGGTATTCGCTATATTGTTAGCAATCGTATTCCAAAAGATTTGTTGCCGGTTCGCTCAACAACAGCTATCAGAAACATAATAGGGAAAAGCAGCAAGATATAATGGAGAAGTTATATATGCCCCAAAAGATAACCCATGTGTTGTTGTTCGGAATGATTTCATTATACAAAATAATTGAAACAGAGACCGGTTTTAAAAAATATATTTTAGGAATACCATATTCATCTTTACAAAACAAGGAAGATTGTGTTGTAAAGCGTCGATTTTTCCAGATGTATAAAAAAAATAAATCTTATTTTCATACGAAATATTACATTTTAGGAATAAAAATATGGCAAAAAAATAAATCGAAGTTTGATATATTTGCAGATACAGTTACAAACCAGATTGCTGCTTTGCAATATCAAACACAAACTATGCAACAACAAATGCAAGATGTGCATCGGGAGATTCAGGTTGGGCAACAACATACTCAAAATATACAGCAGCATATGCAAGACTTGGAGCAATATATACAGAATTTGCAAAACGCAGAGAACGATTTTAAAAGACAAATACAAGATGATATTAATCATATAAATCAACAAATCGGTCCTCATATTTATAATTGTAACCAAGAAGAAAACACCCAAATATATCCGCCTTGCAATATATATGACGTTAATGTAGGTAAGGGGACGTATATTGCCCAAAATGCAATTATATCAATGACCGATATCGGTCGATTTTGTTCAATCGGGCCGAATTTAGTATGCGGCTATGGAATACATCCAACTACAGGAATTAGTACATCACCTTGTTTTTATTCAACATTAAATCAAAATGGAATGACTTATTCTTCAGAAAATAAAATTACCGAGAGAAAAAAAATTACTATCGGCAATGATGTTTTCATTGGCATGAATGTTTCAATTTTAGATGGTGTCAATATAGGTGACGGCGCAATTATTGCCGCCGGTGCTGTTGTAACAAAGGATGTTCCACCTTATGCAATTGTCGGTGGCGTACCGGCCAAAGTGATTAAATATCGCTTTAGTGAAGAAATTATTGAAAAGCTTTTGCAAATCAAATGGTGGAATTGGGATGATGAAAAAATAAAGAATGTTGAGAAAATGTTCTTTAATGTGGAAGATTTTGTAGCAGAAATGGGGAAATAAAATGAAATTAATCAGAACATAGTAAAGAATATGACTATAGAATACTATTTATAGGTAAAATATAAAAATAGAAATAAATGTAGTAAAAAGACGAGGAAAAAAATGACAATATATGTATTTGATATGGATGGAACGTTGACTCCGGCGCGGTTACCGATTGAAACGGAATTTGCAATTTGTTTCTATGAATGGCAGAAAACGCACAAAAATTTTGTGGCAACCGGTTCAGATTATGTGAAAGTAGTCGAGCAATTACCGCCGTCGATTATTCATGGATTCACAGGGCTATATACATCTATGGGTAATGTTTTAACCGCGCAAGGGCAGGAAATTTATCGCAAGAACTTCAAAGCTGATCCGCGCTTATATGATTTTCTTGAACATTATCGCCGCGAAACCAAATATCCGGGCGTTTTGTACCCGAATTATATTGAAGAACGTATTGGGATGATTAACTTTTCCGTTCTGGGACGCAATTGTCCGTATGCCGAGCGCGAAAGATATGGCGCATGGGATAAAACCGAGCAGGAAAGGGAAAAGATTGCCGCCGAATTACGTCAAGAGTTTCCGCAATATGAAATTTCTCTCGGCGGTTCAATTTCAATGGATATTACACCACAAGGTTGCGGCAAAGGCCAAATTGCCAAACATTTGCGCAGTCAATATCCGAATGATAAAATTGTGTTCTTTGGCGATAAAACTTTTGCCGGTGGCAATGATTTTGAACTAGCCGAAACTTTGCGTCAAATGGATAATACGGAGGTTGTTCAAGTGGCTGGTCCGGCAGATGTGGCCAGCTTTTTAGGAATTTAACGTATTTTGGCGAGAATTATGGTTACTATAAAACACACAATGTTAAAAAAAGGACTTGACGCCGGAAAATAAATTGATTATGTTAGCTTCCGGTAAGGGCGCTTAGCTCAGTTGGTTAGAGCCGGCCGCTCATAACGGTCTGGTCGTAGGTTCGAGTCCTACAGCGCCCACCATATAAAAGCCTCTTCGCAAAGAAGAGGTTTTTTGTTTTAAATTCTCGGGTGCGATTTTAGCGCAATTTATACCCTCTATATCCCTTATTTTCCGGCACTTTCCGGTTTTCTATGTATTTACTTTATGAGCTCTTTTATGCGGTGGTCTGGTCGCGTATCTATTTTTTATTTTTACCAATTTCCCAAAAAAGATACCAAAATAGATACTTTTGGTCTGGACAGACCCGACCAAATTCGGCTTAAAACTAAGGCTTTTTATTCCCAACTGTTCGCGTTTCAAAACCCCACCTTTTGTGACGTCAAGACGAAATTATAAATACTTTTATACTTGAACAAAATGCAATACAATTTGCAATTTTGCGCAATCAGACATATTATCATGCTAAAGAGGTAAATGATGCATGATATTTGGAACCCATGGCACGGTTGCGTAAAAAAGAGCGAGGGCTGTCAGCACTGCTATATGTATTTCTTGGATAAACAGAGAAATGCTGACGGCTCCAAAATATATCGTGTCAAAAACAACTTTGATTATCCTTTACACAAAAACGCCGATGGTTCGTATAAAATTAAAAGCGGTGAATGTTTGCGTGCGTGCTTAACCTCGGATTTCTTTTTGGATGAAGCGGACGAATGGCGTGATGAAGCATGGAATATCATCAAAAAGCGTCCTGATGTCGGATTTTATTTGCTTACCAAGCGACCGGAAAGAGTGGCAGAACATTTGCCGAAAGATTGGGGAAACGGTTGGGATAATGTGTTTTTTTCCGTAACGGCAGAAAATCAAGCACGAGCCGATGAACGCTTGCCGATTTTAATGGATTTACCTTTCAAACATAAGGGTGTGATGACAGCACCGTTTATCGGAGCAATAACATTAGAAAAGTGGCTCAAAAGCGGACAAATAGAACAAGTTGTTGCCGGCGGTGAGAATTATGACGGTTCCCGTGTTTTGAAATACGAATGGGTTAAATCACTTTATGATGAATGCAAGGCAAATAATGTGATGTTTTGCTTTATAGAGACAGGAACGAAGTTTGAAAAAGACGGCAAAATTTATACAGTGCCGAGCAAACGTTTGCAAAGTAAGCAAGCATACAAATCCGGTTTGCAATTCGCAGGAAAGCCGATTGAATGGCAATTACATAAGCCACAAAGCGAACTTTTTGATGACGGCTGGTATGTTAAGTGCTGGCGCAAAAATTGTGAAACTTGCGGTTCTCGGCTTATTTGCAACGGATGTTCTAATTGCGGCGAATGTGAAAAATAAACAATATTTTATATAAACTTACAGCCAAGTTTAATTGCTTGGCTTTTTTGTTATTTAAAATTTTTCAAATTATGCCGAACGATTTTCCGATTTTGCGGAGTGTTGTCTGTTGAAAGGATAAAACAATGGATACAGACAATGCTTTTGAAACTTTGATTGAACTTCTCTCAACTCCGATAATGATTTTGCTTGATGAGCAAGAAAACGGCGGAAAAGTATCTAATTTACTGGATAATAAAAAAATCCAAGCATTGGTGTCACTAGTGAGGTAACAAATGGATATAATAATAAACATAATTTTTGAAGCAATAACTTCGTCGATATCTGAGGGCTTCCGGACCATGTAAATCTTAACTGTTTTCATTGCATTTCCTTTCGTTTGATACAATGAATGCTTGGAAATGTGGCAATATCAAGTACAATATGACGTTTGTTGCACAATTCTTCAAAATTTCAGAGAAATAGTGATTTTTTGAGCGGCTGTATTGGGCATACAGTGCGAGGAAAATTGGTGTTTATATGAAATTTTGAAGTTTGCCCTTCGGGTTTGCCTGCAAAAGTGTTCTGCTTTGTCATTAAACTTGAAAATATGCTCTATATTCTCGGCGTTTAACTCCGCGCATAACGCTTTTGCAGAGCAAATGCAACAATGTTATACTGCACTTGGTATTGCCCATCAGTCCAGTGAAATAGGTAAAAAAATTGCAGATTTTCTATAGCCTGCCAGCGTTTTTGGAAAGTATGCTTTTTTTATTTATACAAATAGTGCAACAGACTTGCATCATGTAAGGCATCTGCATCATAAAGTATTGAAATTTCTTCATCCGGTGTAAATTGCGGAATTTTCCCATAATTGACATAATTATGTAATTTTATGAGAGCTTCATTTCTAACACTTTTTCCGAATTCGGGAGCCGGACCGTTTGTTTTTAACATATATGTATGAATTTCAAGCAAATAATTATCATCAATCAAATCCAGCACTCCGTTTGTTTTCTTATCCTTTTTGAGTACGGCATAAATTCTTTTAGCTTTATTGGCAACCTGCGGGATATGTATTTCTTCAGGAATAACAAACCACTTTCTCTTTAATAAGCCTAAACCAATACTTTCATAAGATGAAAGTGATGCCAGCGGAATAGAAAGCATCAATCCGATGGTAATCGGCAAAATCCAATAAAAAAGCGAATTAAGCTGAAAATAGACGAGCAAGGTTGTTGCAATTCCTAAAATCGTGTGTCCGATATATCTTTTGAAGGCAGTTTTCCAATTTGTTCGCCCGTCACGATTTTGCGCACTCCAACCGGAATCCTTGCCAGACAGAATTTCCAAAACTATTTTTGTTTGCGAAACCATCATAATCGGCGCAATTAAGGCCGAAAACAAAATTTCAAATATAAAGCTTTTTATTGCTCCGAAAACTCCTCCTATTTCTACCTTTTTATAATTTTTAATATATATTATCAAACCAAGGAATTTCGGAAAAATCAGCATAAACATTGAAATTGCAAACAATGTAATAGTTCCTATTTTGTTGAAAATAGGCCAATTCGGAAATAATGTTTCTTCAACCGGAAAATATTCAGGAGGAAAATAAATTCGTCCTAAGGCTACTAAAATGCCAAAAATTAAAAACGAAAACCATAAAGGAGAAGATAGATATGACATAATCCCTATTGTAAAATGTATACGGCTTATCGGATGAATATGC
>JAZNQW010000076.1:0-8705 GCA_045590435.1 Alphaproteobacteria bacterium
CCTAATGCATCCACCAAGCCAAGATCCAAAGCCTCGGCACCGGTCCAAACTCGACCGCGGGCAATATCATCTATATCTGCTTTTAACGGACGATTTTCAACAACCTTTTGAGTAAAGTCCGCATATATTTCATCTAATGAAGCATTGAAAATATTTCTTTCAGCAGCTGTAAACGGTTGGTTCATACTCATAATATTCGCATTTGGTCCGTTTTGAATATCTGTCCAATAAACCCCAAGTTTGTTCCACAAACCGGATAATACAAACTTACCACCTAAAACACCGATAGAACCAGTGATAGTTGTCGGCTCTGCAATGATATAATCTCCGGCTAAAGAAATAAAGTAGCCGCCTGAAGCTGCATATCCGGCTTGAGAAATAATTACCGGTACTTTGAGCTTTTGTTTCAGATTTTTCAGTGCATAATAAATTTCATCTGCCGCATTATAACTGCCTCCCGGACTGTCTATACGCACAATAACGGCTTTCAAATTCGGTAAATTACCGATTTCGGATATATCTTGCCACACACTTTTACTGCCGATTGATGTTTCACCGTCTAAATTACCATCGGAACTGTCACCGCTGTTTATTATTCCGCTTAGCGTTAAAACAGCAATAGTTGGTAACGAACCGCCGGTATTCGGATGGATACCTTGCATATAATCTTCAATATTTATAAACTCTTTCACATTTTCTTCTTTGAGTTTATTTTCTAATTGCGGTAAATACATGATACCATCAATCAATTTTTGTGCCAAACCCTGTTCGGCGCTAAGCGGTGCTTGATTTACAGCCATTTTCAACTCGATCTCTGTTAAATGACGATTATTCAAAATATCGGCCTTTAATTCATTCCATAATGAGTCTGTCAGCCGTGTCATTTCTTTCTTATAGGCCGGAGATATTTGCCAGTCTGTCCAACTTTGCATGGCTGTTTTGTACTCGTAACGTGTATAAAATTCCGGTTGAACACCGATTTTATGCAATACCGAGCGCATAAAAGGAATTTCAACACTAATACCGGTCAATCCTATGGTTGTATGTGGTTGCATATAGATTTCATCAAAAAACGAAGCCAAATAATACTCACGGTTTCCTTGTCCCAGTGGTCCGAATCCTTGTGAAAACACATAAGTTTTTTTATTATTGGTTTTAAAATGAAGAATGGCACGAGCAATATCTTGTATTTGGGCTATTTCCAAATCAGTTGTATCTAATCTGGCTATCAAGGTTGTAATATGCGGGTCATGCGCTGCCATTTCAACAGCTTGAATAAAATCACGCAATTTAATTTGCGGTTTGTCATTTAATTCATCAAATAGATTTTCTTGCGGCAATTCTTTTATATTTGCTGAAAAATCAATCACTAAAGCCGAATTTTGCGGCACATAGACACGCCCCCGGTTATATAAACCGAGAGATATGGAAAGTAGCATCAACAATAAAACTATACTACCGACAACAGTACATAATTTTCGGATAAAGTTTTTTATTTTAAGCCCATATATTACAAAACGATTTTTTTTCATTTCTTCCTCTATTTTTCTGATTCAGACTGACAAATATGCGCCAAATGAGGATACTTTTGCATGGTTTCCTTATTTAGCTCGGCGCATTTGCTTTCTATTGCGTTTTCAAGCTCACTCATAAATTGTTCTTTTGTTTTTCCCTCGGCACTGATAGCCGGCATAAATTCAAAAACAGCCGTACCTTTATGGCGTAAAAACGAATTTTTCGCCCAGAAGAAGCCGGTATTTAAGGCCACAGGTACAACCGGCAGGTGCAAATTTTCAGCTAAAAACATAATTCCTGATTTATAGCCTTTGGTTGTTCCCGGCCGACAACGCGTTCCTTCCGGGAAAATAACCACCGGACGACCTTTGTCAGTGCGTTTTTTAACTTCTGCCAACATATTTTTCATGGCACTGGCTCCGCCTTTGCGATTAACCGGTATCATACCGTAAAAATATTGTGTCCAACCAAAAAACGGTACATAGGTCAATTCTTTTTTTAGAATATAGGTTACGGTTGGCACAAATTGGGTAAAAGCATAGGTTTCAAGTGCCGATTCATGTTTACAAGCGTAAATAACGTTTTTTGCCTGGATGTTTTCCTTACCGCGAATTTCAAATTTTATACCTGCAAACAAATGAATCCAAAACAATGCTATGCGCATCATTATTTTATCCCAGAAAAAAATGGTTACTTTTTGCGGTAATAAAGCCAGCGGTAATTGAATAATGCAACCGGTCATCAAAGAACCGAAATAAAATACATTTGTTAAAAACGAACGAATATATATCATTAGAAATCTCCTAGTTTTGAGTAGCCCAATGCGATAAGCGGTGCGATATCCAAGTATATAAGAACTTATTATATTCCCAGAAAATCAAACTCAAACTACCGGCCGATTGCCACCATTTTTGCGCCACTTTTTCAGAATATACCGGGTGTGCAATAATTTTAATCGGTAAATTATAAACCGACAATTCTTCCAAACCGCGAGGAATGTGGTAATTTGAAGTAACAAATCGCACTGAGGTTATTTTATTTCTTTCAATCCAATTTCTGATTTCGGCAGCGTTTTCCACCGTATTTGTAGCACTGTATCCCAGTTCTATTTGGCTCTTATCATTAACTTTTACACCACTTTGTTTTTCTATATCTTTTATGGAAACATCTTGCGATACACCTGAAATCAACATTTTGCGGGCCAATTTATCATTAATTAATTTAATACCCTCAGCTATTCGATGTCTGCCGCCTGTTAAAACAACTATGGCATCTGTTTGGGTTGTCAAATCTACTTTGTAATGGTTAATATGATAACCGAACCAACCTAATCCGACCAGCCACAAAATGCAAATCCAGAAAAAAACAGATATACATATACAATTTACGGTTTTCATTATATTCAGACCATTTTCTCGAGAGATTTCAGAACGGTGAAATATGATGTTAACATGGAATATATCAATGAAAACAAAGGTGTTAACATAATAAATGACCAAGCTGTGGCAGATAAACTGGCGCCATTTAACAGACCACTACCGGTAGATACACCGTATTTACCCACCAAAATAATGCATGGAACAGCAGCTAAAAGACCGATAACACCGGCAAAGAAACCGATCTTTGCATAATTTTTGGCGTATAACTTGGCAATGTATTCATCTTTGGCGCCGACAATGTGCAAAATTTCGATTGAATTCATATTAATATTCAAACTGGTTCGTGCTGAATAGTATATTGAAAAAGCGCAGATAGACACCACCATTAACAAAATAGCCAAGGCAATTGTTTTAAGAGAGGTGGCAAATTTTATCAATCGGTTTAACCATAAACGGTGATTATCTATGGAAGCATTTGGCGTTAATAATCTTAAACCGCGTGTAATTTCATCATAATTCAAATCGGCATTCGGTTTTAATTTCACATCCAATAATCTGGGAATCGGTAAAGTACTCAGATCAACTTTATTACCGATCCATGGGCTCATTAGTTTTTGCACGGCTTGATCATCTAAAACCCGAACACCGGAAACGCCATTGATATGTTCCATAAATTGCAACACTTTATTTTGTTGTTCTTCGGTTTTAGCCGCGTCTATGTGTTTATTTTCGTCTTCAATAGGTGTAATTTGCACGGTAATTGAGCCGGCTATATCTTTTTCCCAATTACTGGCCATAGCATTAATAGCCATAAAAATAGCCAGCATAATAACAAACAAATACATATATATGGAAGTTAAGACCGAAACAAACGTTGAGGTGTTATCCTCCTCTGCCGGTATTTCATATTTGTTTTTGATTAATATGTCGCGACGCATAAAATAAGCTCCTTTCCCATTATATATGTTGCAATGCCGGATATAATCTCGCGGTGCCGTCTTTCAGTTCTATTCGTTGAAAATTGAAACTGGAGGTTAATTGTTCGTTGTGAGTGGCAATAACCACCGTCGTTCCGACTTTATTAAGTTCCACAAACAAACGCATAAGTTTCACGGCTATTTCCATATCAACGCTACCGGTCGGTTCATCCGCATATAAAATATCCGGTTTGTTAATCACGGCGCGTGCTATGGCTACACGCTGTTTTTCACCGCCGGAAAGCGTGCTGCAAGGTTTATATATGCTTTTTTGCAGTTCAACCCAATGCAGAAGTTCTATAACGCGCTGGTATATTTCTTTTTCATTCATTCCGCAGACTCGAAGCGGAAGGGCAATATTATCGTATACGGTTAAGTGTTCTAACAGCCGGAAGTCTTGGAAAACAACACCAACACGCTGACGCATCAATGCCAAAGTATCGCGGTTAGAAAAATTGACGTTCTGACCGAAAACGCGTAATATTCCCTTGCTTGGCTTTTTTACCAAGTAGAGCATACTCAACAGAGTCGTTTTTCCGGCACCGCTCTTTCCTGTAATAAAAGTGAATGAGCCCGGTTGAAGCGATAATTTTATACCGCTTAATACATCTATTTCATCATAGCCGACAGATACGTTTTGAATATCTATAATCGGTTGCATTGTATTTGCTGTTTCTGCCATAAAACCTCCTCTCGGCAATTTTAAAACTTAAGATACAACAATATTCTATTTAATAAAATATTTTTTTAATTGAATCTACATAAATTTATAAATATAGTGAAGAAAAAAGAGGTTCATATGTTAATAAGTTGTCCGAAATGTAATGCCGTTTATCAGGTGGCGGCCGAAAGTATATCGCCTGAAGGGAAAAGATTTAAATGCGCCGAGTGCGGTAATATTTGGAC
Organism: Alphaproteobacteria bacterium; assembly: GCA_045590435.1. Classification (GTDB taxonomy): domain Bacteria; phylum Pseudomonadota; class Alphaproteobacteria; order RF32; family CAG-239; genus RUG410. Next base: position 4,778 of record JAZNQW010000076.1, read on the forward strand.
CGTGTATCCGGAAGATGCTCAAAATATGGAACCGGAAACGGTTATACCGGTGCAAAAAACCGTTAGTAATTCCGATATTAAAGAGAAAAATCCAGAACCACCGGTTGCACAACAACAGAAGATTGCACCGGCACATAATGACACTGATGCGGACTTAACCGAAATGTTTCACCGTCTGCAACAGGATACAAAGGGACTGTTTAATGACGCTCCGAAAGAAAAAATTGATAAATATGAGGCTTTAAAACGTAAGGCTAAATTAATTTTTTCTCCGTTGATGATTAACTGTTCTATTGGACTGTTTATCATTCTTGCCACTTTATTTATCGGTTATAAAAACCGTTATGAAATTGTGGGATATATGCCTGTTTTGGAAGATTTTTACGATAAATTGGATTTGGAAAGTATTTATGCCGGTCGTGATGTTGTTTTTCAAGATGTGGAAGTAAAACATACCGAACGGCGCGGACAGCACTTTATTGAAATTTACGGACAAATCTATAATAAAGGAAAACGTAAATCTCAAGTTTTGCCTATTCGTGTCACTATGCGTAACATGCAAGGTGAAATTGCCGCAGAAGGAACAAAAATTTTAACTATGCGGACACTTGAACCAAAGTTTAGTTCCATCTTTTTATTGGTGCTTGAAAATAAGACGGCGGATGCTAAAAGAATTACTCTGACTTTTGATCCGGTTTTGCATAAAAAGATTGTGGCTGAGGAAAAGGAAAAATTAGCGTTCGAAAAAGCGCAAGAACAAGAAAGATTAAAAAATATTCGCAGATAAAGGAAAATAAAATGTTAAGAGATGAATTACAAAACAGCTTAAAAGAAGCAATGAAACAAAGAGATATGAAAACGGTGAGCGCAGTTCGTTTAATTATCGCCGGTCAAAAAGAAAAAGACGTGGAAGCACGCGGCAAAGGTTTGGAAAAAGCCAGCGATACCGATTTACTTTCCATGATGCAGACCATGGTGAAACAACGTAACGAATCTATTCGTATATATAAAGAAAGCGGTCGTGATGATTTGGCTGTTAAGGAACAAGATGAAATTGATGTTATTACGCGCTTTTTACCCAAACAGATGAGCGGTGAAGAAATGAATGCGGCCATTAAAGAAATTATTGCCGCCACTGGTGCTTCTGGTATTAAAGATATGGGCAAAGTTATGGGAGCACTGAAAACAAAATATACCGGTCAAATGGACTTTGGTGCCGCTTCGGCCGTGATTAAACAGTTCTTAGCCTAAGTAAGGATTAAACTGCAGATATATGACTGATGAATTGCAACAATTTCTGGATGAACTGCGCAGTCGAATTTCTATTGCCGATATTGTAGGGCAAAAGGTTAAGTTAGTTAAACGCGGCCGCGAATATACCGGTTTGTGTCCTTTTCATCATGAAAAAACGCCTTCATTTACAATTAATGAAAGCAAGGGGTTTTATCATTGTTTCGGTTGCGGCGCGCATGGTGATATTATCAAATTCGTAATGGATTCGGAAGGATTACCGTTTATTGATGCCGTTAAAAAGCTGGCAGATAAGGTTGGACTGCAACTTCCTACTCTATCCAAAGAAAGCCAGGAAAACAGCTTAAAACGTAAATCTTTATATGAAGTGATGGATATAGCGGCAAGTTTTTTTGAGAAGAATTTGCGCTTACCTATTGGCGTCAAAGGATTAGATTATTTTAAGAACAAACGCGGTTTATCTGATGATATTATTCAAAAATTTCGCCTTGGTTATGCTCCTAATAATAACGGCTTAAAGGCTTTATTGATATCAAAAGGTATTACTGAAGAGGAAATGGCTGATCTCGGCTTAATTGCTGTACCTGAAGACAAAAGCCGCCCATCACACGATTTTTTCCGTGATCGCGTAATGATTCCGATTATGGATAAACAAGGTCATGTGATTGCATTCGGCGGTCGGATTATGGATAACAGCCAACCTAAATATTTGAACTCACCGGAAACACCTATTTTTAATAAACGGCGTATTCTCTATAATATGACGCATGCCAGAGAACCGGCGTATGCGCAAAAGCGACTGATTATTTGTGAAGGTTATATGGATGTAATTGCGCTTGACAGTTTTGGGTTTCATTATGCAACGGCTCCACTGGGCACAGCTTTAACTGAAGAACAGGTGTTGGAAGCGTGGAAGGTGTGCCCTACCCCAACGTTATGTTTTGACGGTGACGGTGCCGGTATTAAAGCGGCTATTCGTTCTATTGACCGCATTTTACCGATTTTACGCGCCGGTTATTCGGTCAACTACATCTTTTTGAAGGAAAAGAAAGATCCGGATGAATTATTGCACACTTTAGGACCGGCCGTTTTTGAGCAATATTTGCAACGAGCCAAACCATTGGTGGATATTTTATGGCATAAATGCAAAATGAATAAAAATACCGATACGCCGGAACAAAAAGCATTGATTGAAAAAGAAACATACGAAGAAGTAGGCAAAATTAAAGATGCGCAAATTCGCAATTATTATATGCAAGAGATGAAAAATCGCATTTATTGTGCGTTTGGCAAGGGAGCTTTATCGAGCAAAGGAAAATCCAAAGATGAAAAACGAACGGAAAACTATAAGACATCCGGAAAAAAAGAGATCGGCTCGACGCACTATCATTTGGTACAAAAGCCACCGTTAACGAATTTGGATTTGCGCAATATTATTGCCGCCATGATTTTATATCCTGAGTTGATTTGTAAATATGAAGAACGGTTATCCTCATTTGAGATTGATCGATCGCCTATGGCGCGAATTCTAAATGAAATTATAGAAATCAACCAAAATGATGAACATTTAGACAGCGATATTATGCTGGAAAAATTGAAACTTAATTTTGCAACGGAAATCGGTGATTTGTGGGAGCTGAATATGTATCGGCAACAAAAATTATCTATGTTAGATTTGAAACATCAAATTGATAACAGTTTAAATAATATTCAGTTAAAACAAATAGATATTGAGATTAAAGATTGTATGAAATTGATGCAAACGCAGCCGGATGATTTGGATGAAATCAGCGCTCGCTATGCGCAACTTGTGAAAGAGCGCAATAATTTAATGCTGGCTGATGAGTAAAAAATAATATTGCACATAAACCGGAATAGAATCTCAAACTTATTACGAAAATAAAATAAAAAAATTCCCCGCAAGACATTCTTTACGAGGAATTATGATGTGACTTACAATGCCGGAATTATACGTGGATAATACCGCGTGTCATGGCAAAAAGGGCAAACAATGCGGCAAAAGCAATTAATAACGCTATAAATCCTTCTCCTTCAGTAAAGGCCGGTGCTTTTTTGTTATGTTGCTTCTTAGACCAAATATAAACCGGAATACCAAGCGCCACAAAGATGACTGCCATTAATAAATAATTCAAACCGGCGGCATAAATCAGCCAAATTGCATAAAATGACCCCATAATACCTGAAAACCATGCTTCCGAGCGTTTAATCATAAAATTGTTCGGATATTCATGATCGGCACAAATTTTCCACAAATAAGCACAGCTTGATAAATAAGCCGGTAAAACCATCACACCGGTGATGCTCAACATACTGTTCCACGCATTGTTGGAAAAATAAACCACCAACATAAATAATTGCATTAAGGCACTGGTTATCCAAAGCGAAACAGATGGTGCATGATGAGCGTTTTCCTTAGTGAACTCTTCCGGAAAAGTGCCGTTAACAGCTGCGGCTTGCGGAATTTGTGCCGTAACCATGGTCCATGCCAACCAACTGGTTAAAACAGAGATTAATAACCCGATATTCATAAACCAAGCACCCCATTTACCGACTAATAGTTCCATAATACCGGCAGTAGAAGGATTTTGCACATTGGCAAGCTGTTCTTGTGTCATAACACCATAAGGTAATACCGATAATAATACATAAACCACCA
>JAZNQW010000077.1:0-8519 GCA_045590435.1 Alphaproteobacteria bacterium
GGCAACCGTTCCGGTGAATGTTTTTCTGAATGCTGCCCATTTTTGCCCTTTTTCTGCTTTCATGGCCTCTTCACTTGCCTTGGCAAAACCGGTCATAACACTTAATGCCGTTCGAGATACGCGCATTGGCGACCATGTTTCAGAGCTGATCATTTTATTAAGCATTCTACCACCGGCTTTTGTTGCATCTGCAAAATTAAGATTTGTTAATTTATCTTTAGCCATATCATATGCTGTTGAGGCCACTTGCGACAAATTGCCGTGCGCAATTCCGCTAACCAAATTTCCCACCATACCAAAATTACCGGATGCTATCGCATCCAATCCGGCTGATGCGGCAAATCCCATCGCAACAGCAGTACCTCCGGCCTGTAAAATTGTTCCATAATTCTTTTTGGCAAATTCCAGTATACCCATTTGGCCATCATTTTCGGCTTTTTGTTTCTTATATATATCTCTGACATTTTTAAATTGCTTATAGGTGCTTTTTCCAACCATAGCGGCTATACCCACCGGACCAAGGGTATTTGCGATAATAACAGATTTCGCAGCCGGCCACAAATACGGGTGGCTTTTGCTCATTTTATTATCAAAATCATTAACGCGTTTTAATAAATCACCGAGACCGGTTTTTTCTTTAAACTTTTTGGCGAAACTTTCTGTTTCCTGATGATATGGCGCCATTGTACTGGTGATGGCGGCAGATGAAATTTGAACCGGCTTTGCTTCGGCTCCGCTCAATATGTTGGTCACATTTTGCATTGTGTTGTTTGAATCGGAATGAATTGTTGCAATAAATTCTTCTCGGCTTTTACCTTCTAGTTTATTCAATTCCGGATATTTTTCCATTGCATCAAAGCCTGACTGCGTAGCAACGATATTATATCCTAAGAAAACCATATTATCATGAATTGCTTCGGCCAAGCGCTTTTTCAGTTCTTCTTTTTCGGTTGTTTCATCAATCGTTTCATCCTGAACCAAATCTTGTAAGGCTAAATTAACTGCCAATGACTGAGTTTCGTCTTTTAGATCTTTACGCTTCTTTTTTTGCTCATTTAGCGCTTCTTCATCTAAATTCTCAGTCGGAGAATCGATATAAACATTATCAAAAAATGTTTCCAAACCTTTCAAATTAAGATTTTCTTGCGATACTTGATAATTACCGTCTTTATCCTTAGCGAATAAATCTCCCAAATCCTTAACAACATCTTCCAGATTCTTATAACGCGCTATAATTTGATCTTTATTTTCTTCATCAATAGATTCCAAAAATTTTGAAGCCTTATCGGTTTGAGCTTCTTCATTTAAATCTTCTTCAGCCATTTTTATTTCCAATGCAAAAAATTTCACCTCTGATTTCAGTTTAACTTTTAATGGACAAAAAATCAAGTAAAATTTACATTTCGGGATGTTGTTAATTGACCAAATTAACTTTTATTTTAATGATGGTTGGGCAACTGAGATTATTCTAGACGATATAGCTGTACAAGAATAAACAGTTTCTGACTTTAAGAAATCTGTTAAATCCAGCAAACAAGCAGAATCAGACTATCAAGAAGCCGCCACAAAGGAGGCTGTTTTCGTTGGCTGCTTCACCTGGAAGAATTGAGCGAAGTGTCGCTCAATGACCTTTGCCGCTGCGCCACGTTGCGCTTCGCACAAACGGCTTGCGATGCGATGCCGAACCGCTTGCTTCTTCACCTCAGGTAAAATAGCCAACAAAAAAACCGCCACAAAGGAGGCTGTTTTCGTTGGCTGCTTCACCTGGAAGAATTGAGCGAAGTATCGCTCAATGATCTTCGCCACTGCGCCACGTTGCGCTTCGCACAAGCGGCTTGCGATGCGATGCCGAACCAAGGTTCGCGTCCGGTAAGCAATACATAATAAAAAAACACCCCAAAAAGGGGCGTTTTTTATTATGGCTGCTTCACCTGGACTCGAACCAAGATTGACGGAGTCAGAATCCGCTGTCCTACCATTAGACGATGAAGCATTCGTCGTTTCGTTTACGTATATAAGGCAAAAAAAACAGCTTGTCAAATATTTTTATCAAAAATTTCTTTCCTTATAAACGTGTGTCGCAAAATAATTTTCTTGACAGGGTAAAATTTATTTTCTATAAACGCTCTGATTATTTTATAACTTAAATAAGTATTGTTTCACCCTTTAAAATTTAAGCACATGAACCGTGAGGAAATTTTGAAAAAAGTCTTGCACATTGCCGCGAAGAACAATGTGTTGTATGAACATGAGGCACAAGAAATTACTGCCGAGACGCCAACCCGCAGCTATTTGGACTCGCTAGACGCTACCGAGCTGATTATGCTGGTGGAAAAAGAGTTTGACATTGCCGTTACCGATGCTGAAGCTGAAAAATGCAAAACCTTCGGTGAGATTGCCGCTCTGGTAGAACAGCGTATAGCATAGTTTCTCTGTAGTATCTTTGTGCGAAAAGCCCCGTGAATACACCAGTTGTGTTCGCGGGCTCTTTTTTTATGCCAAATTCAGCAGACTGCGGGCAAAATCATCAGCCTTAAAAACATCTAAATCTTCTATTTTTTCACCGATGCCGATAAAATAAATCGGCAACTGATGCGCTTGCGCTATCGCCACCAAGATTCCGCCTTTGGCTGTGCCGTCCAGTTTTGTAATGATTAATCCGTTAACACCGATGATTTGCTTAAACGTTTCTACTTGCGCCAACGCATTTTGACCGGTGGTGGCATCAAGAGTCAGTAAGGTGCGGTGAGGGGCGTCAGGTATAATTTTTTGAATAACGCGCACAATTTTCTTTAACTCATCCATAAGACCGTTTTTGTTTTGCAGCCGGCCGGCCGTATCAATAAACACCACGTCATCGCCGGCTTTAATGGCGGCATTTAAGCCGTCATAGCACAAACCGGCACTGTCGCAATTCGGCGCACCGCTGAAAATACGGACTTTTGCGCGTGTACCCCATTCTTTGAGCTGTTCTACCGCGGCAGCACGAAATGTATCGCCGGCAATGCACGAAACTTGTTTGCCCTCAGCTTGCAATTTGGCCGCTAATTTACCGATAGTGGTGGTTTTTCCGGCACCGTTAACGCCAATCATTAACACCACAAAAGGCTTTTTTTCGGCGCTAAATATCAACGGCTGTTCACATGGGGCAATAATTTGCCTGATTTGTTCAGCCAATGCGGCGCGAATTTCCGGTTCGGTGATGTCTTTGTCTTGCTTTTGGCGGGCAAATTCGCCAACAATGTGTGAGGCGGCCGTAACGCCCAAATCAGCACTGATCAGCAGTTCTTCCAGCTCTTCCAACGTGGCGGTGTCAAGTTTTTTCTTGGTAAAAATATCGGTGATGCCGCTGGTGATTTGGTTAGACGATTTTTTTAAGCCAAATCCTAATTTTTGTAAAAATCCCATGATTATTCCTCACTTAAATTTCTTAAAACGGCGGCACGACGGCGACGCTCATTCATCGGTAATTGCTCCATTTTGGCGGCCGGTGTGCCGCTACGTTCCGAATACGGAAAAACGTGAAGCTTGTTTAAGCCTGCTTCGCTAACAAATTTGCACGTATTTTCAAAAGCTTGTTCGCTTTCAGTCGGAAAACCGCAAATAAAATCGGCACCAAATTTAGCTTGTGGCTTAATTTTTCTGATTTTGTGGCATAGATTAATAACATCTTCGCGCTTGTGGCGGCGTCCCATACGGCGTAAAACCTCATTATCGCCTGATTGAATTGAAAAATGAAGATGATTTCCTATGTTGTTGTATTTTTGCAATAAATTTATAAAATCATCATCAATAGCAGCCGGATCGAGCGAACCGAAATTAAGCATCGGCAGTTCGGGTATCTGCTCTAAAATATGCGCCACTAAGGCGGAAAAAGACGGCTCATACGAGCAAATATCCACGCCGGTTAAGCAGATATCGTTAAATCCGGCAGCCATCAATTCGCGAATTTGCTTTATGATCAGCGCTTCCGGCACACTGCGGTTACGCCCGCGCGCATACGGAATAATGCAATATGTACAGCGGTGATTACAGCCTTGCTGAATTTGCACAAAAGCTTTCTGCCGTCCTTCAAAACCGGTAATGATGTAGTCGCCGCAGTCATCATCGGCGAAAATATCGCTGACTTGCTTTTTATCGGCAAAAATGCCGGCGACATATTTTTCAATTTCGCGTTTTTCTTTATTGCCGAGCAAAAGCGTAATTTCCGGCATATTGGCCAGTTTGGCGGCACTGATTTGCGCCGAGCAGCCGGTCACGATAATATCGGCATCGGGGTTTTCACGCTTTAATTTGCGAATGGTTTGTCGGCATTGGCGCTCGGCCTCGCCGGTAACGGCGCAGGTATTTACCACAATCAGATTGTCGTAATCTTTGAGTTTTTCTTTGATAACCTCGGACTCATACGCATTGATGCGACACCCGAAAGTAATAACTTCTGCCATATATTTCCTCTTTTTTGGTGAATATATTGAATAAATATTGTTATTGCAACATTTTTTTACGGCATATAAGTTACAACATAAAGAATTGTCCAAATTATGCACTTTTTTGCGGTTGATAAGGTATTGTATTTGCATTGTTTTTTGTAAGTATATACAAATTTTCGGGGGTAATTTTAAAATAATGCTTGCTATTTGCCGCAAAGTTGTGCTAATGAAAAGCATCAGGCGATATGAGTTTAACAAATTGTCGTCTGAAAGAATTTGTTTTAATTATATGAGGTTAATTTATCATGACTGATGATACCGCAGAACGCGTAAAAAAGATTGTTGCTAAGCACTTAGGTGTTGATGAAGCAAAAGTTGTTGAAACAGCCAGCTTTATTGATGATTTAGGCGCTGATAGCTTGGATACAGTTGAATTGGTTATGGCTTTTGAAGAAGAATTCGGTTGCGAAATTCCGGATAAAGCTGCTGAAAAAATTCTGACTGTGAAAGATGCTATTGACTATCTTTCAAAGAATGCGTAAGTCGTAAGGCTTTATTAAATTAAACTCGCTTAGTTAACAACAGCGAGTTTTTTTAGTAATAAGAGATTGAGGTAACCAATGAAAAGAGTTGTTGTAACCGGATTAGGCGTGGTTTCGCCGTTCGGTCGCGGAGTAGAATATAACTGGAAATGCCTGTTGGAAGGCAAGTCCGGTATTCGCAAAATTGAAAATATAGATTTAAAAGATATTCCGGTAACCATTGCCGGACAGGTGCCATGGGGTGAAGGTGAAAATGAATTTAATCCGGATACGGTTATGGCACCGAAAGACCAAAAAAAGGCCGATAAGTTTATTTTATATGGTGTGGCAGCTGCCAACGATGCCTTAAAAGATGCCGGTTATGAGCCGAAAGATTTGGATGAGGCTGAGCAATTGCGCGCCGGCGTAATGATTGGTTCCGGCATTGGCGGTTTAAATAATATTTATGAAAATTCCATTTCGTTCAACGAAGTCGGTATTAAGCGGATTTCGCCGTTTTTCATTCCGTCTTGCCTGATTAACCTGATTTCCGGCACGGTTTCAATAGACCATGGTTTGCGCGGACCGAATCACGCTTGTGTAACAGCCTGTTCAACCGGCACGCACGCTATTGGCGATGCGGCACGTATTATAGCTATGGGTGATGCTGATGTGATGGTGGCCGGCGGTGCGGAATCGGCGGTGAATGTGCTTGGTTTAGCCGGCTTTGCGCGTATGCACGCAATTACAGCCGAATTTAATGATACACCAGAAAAAGCTTCGCGTCCGTGGGATAAAAAACGTAGTGGTTTTGTGATGGGCGAGGGCGCCGGCGCCGTGGTTTTGGAAGAGTTGGAACACGCTAAAGCACGCGGGGCGCATATATACGCCGAATTAGTCGGTTATGGTATGAGCGGTGACGCACATCATATTACGGCCCCTTGTCCGGACGGCGACGGTGCTTTTCGGGCGATGCAAATGGCTGTGAAACACGCGCGTGAGCACGGTGTTGAAATTGAAGATATTAACTATGTGAACGCGCATGGCACTTCTACGCCGCTTGGTGATGTGGGTGAAGCGCAGGCAGTGCGCCGTTTGTTTGGTGATAAATTGAGCGCCATGTCAATGTCTTCAACAAAATCATCAATCGGACATTTGCTTGGTGCAGCCGGTGCAGTTGAAGCGGTTTATACCATTAAAGCTCTTGTGGAGCAAACTTGTCCGCCGACTCTTAATTTGGAAGAACCGGATGAAGCTGTGGCCGATATGGATTTAGTGCCGTTAAAACCGAAGAAAAAGCCGATTAAAGCGGCAATGTCAAATTCGTTCGGGTTCGGTGGCACAAACTCGTCAATCATCTTCAAAAAATACGAAGAATAGGGGCATTTAATGCTTAATAAGGGGCTGTTGTTATTCAAGATAGTTTTTTTACTGCTCGGAATAACGGCAGCCCTTTTGTATGGCAGCATCATGCAGATATTGTCGGAAAAACAGCCGGTAACACAAGAAATTGTTGTGCAAGTTCAAAACGGCGCGAGTTTAAAACAAATTGCTGCGGTTTTGGCAGAAAATAAGCTGGTGGCAAAGCCCGAATATTTTTATTGGTATGCCAAAATAAATAAGATATACCCGAAGATTAAAGCCGGCGAATATCTGTTTGATAAAGATGTGAACTTAAAAGATGTAGCGGATTTGTTGACTTCGGGAAAGATTTATTTTCGTAAAATTACGTTTCCGGAGGGAATTACGGCGGCCGAATTTAAGCAGATTTTGTTGCAAAATGAATTTTTAAGCGGTGAGGTGGCTGATTTTGCCGAAGGTTCGGTATTGCCAGAGACCTATTATTTTTCACGCGGGCAAACACGGCATAGTATTGTGGTGCAAGCGCAAGCAGCGTTGAATAAAATACTTGATGAAGCATGGAATGGTCGCGATGACGATTTACCGCTGAAAACGCCGCAAGAGTTGTTGGTTTTGGCCTCAATTGTTGAAAAAGAAACCGGAGTGGCTGATGAGCGGCCGCAAGTGGCATCGGTGTTTGTTAATCGGCTCAAACGCGATATGTTGTTACAAACCGACCCAACGGTGATTTATGCCGTTACCATGGGTAAAACCGAGATTGGACGGCCGTTACGCCATAAAGATTTGGAAATTGACAGCCCGTATAACACTTATAAATATGCCGGCTTGCCGCCAACGCCGATTTGCAACGCCGGTCGGGCGGCGATTATGGCGGTGGCACATCCGGATAAAACGCCATATTTGTATTTTGTGGCATCAGGTACCGGCGGACATAATTTTGCTCGTACGCTTTCCGAACATAATGCTAATGTACGTCAATGGCGTCGTGTTAATAAATAGGAAAAAACAATGAGTTTTTTGTTATTGGGCAACATCTTTTCTTTTGGTGCTGCATTGTGTATTGCCGTTTCTGTTATGAAAAAAAGTAAAAAAGATTTAATCGGTTGGCAGATTCTGGATACATCATTTTGCATTTTGTCTGCATCGTTTTTGAACAGTTACTCGTCCGTTTCAACAAATTCAATTGCTTTGGTTCGGAATATTCTGGCATACACAAACAAACTCAATAAAGTATTGACGGGAATTTTGCTGGTAGTCTGCATAATCGTCGGACTATATGTGAATAATCGCGGTTTAATCGGCATATTACCGGTTGCGGCAACGGCGGAATACACCATTTTAATATATACCACCAAAAATGAACAGCAAATGCGCTATGCTTTGATTGTTAATTTGTTGATGTGGTTCGGGCACGATATTTATATTCAGGCATATCCGACAGCTTGTACGGATATGATTTTGAGTATATGGACTGCCATACAAGCCTTCAAGTCTGAATACGGAAAAAAGCAGATATTAAAGCATTCCGTGGTCGGCAAAGAAGGTAACCACACCCCACACAACAGCACCGGCCATTAATCCGGCACACACATCATCCATCATAACGCCTACGGCATTTTTCATTTTACTGTCAAACCATTTAACCGGTCCCATTTTGCAAATATCAAAAAAGCGAAATGCGGCTAATCCTAACAAGTAAATCCACCAATTGTGAAAATTGTGATAAAGCATTGAATCGGCGATAAATGTGAAAGCTAGAAGTTGGCCAACAACTTCATCAACCACCACTTTACCTGGATCTTTTTCTTCGGCATCGCGAATTATGGTGTCAGTTGCCATAGTACCGATTACAAAAATGATTACGGCAGCAACGATAATTCCGTAAACACCAAAAAAATAAGCCAAGGCAAAGGCTAAAGGTAGAGTGCCTATAGATCCGACGGTTCCGGGTGCCTTGGGTGACAATCCGAGACCGCAGTATGTGGCAATGAATAAAGCTATTTTTTCTGACATTTTTACTCCTTTCTGTTATTTTATTGATATGCGAATCTTTTTTCTTTGGCAAATGATATTATATTTTTTACACAAAGTTAAGTTTTGCAAGTTAACATAAACCAAATTTGTTAAAGAAAGGAGTGAAATATGGTATTGAAAAGAATAGCGTTATTACTAACGGTTATCGGCGGTATAAACTGGGGATTAGTCG
>JAZNQW010000078.1:0-16360 GCA_045590435.1 Alphaproteobacteria bacterium
ATTATCGTCATTAATAATACCGGCGGCGCGCAATTTGGCCAACTCTTTTTGCACGGCCACACTGAACTCGCTTTGCGATACGGCCACATCACCGACTTTCAGCACTGTTTTGTTATTATTGGCCGAGTTAATGTATCCCGAAACGCCAAACAAAGACATAAAGCTCAATGCCGTTACACCTAAAATTATTTTGGTGAACCAACTGTCACGCATACTTGCAAACTTACTAATCATTCTTATCTTCCTATTCTATGTTGTTTTTGGTGTTATTATAAGGATATAAATAATTATTGCAATTTTTAATATCAATTTATGCAACGTAATAAAATGTGTCTAAGCACGCTTTTTTTGTGGAAAATTGATTTTGAGTGTGTTAAAAGAATGCCAGTTTGATATTTTTTTAGGATAAAAAGGAATAAAAATGGTTCGTAAAAAATTGATTGCCGGCAACTGGAAAATGAATTGTCTGACCGCTGACGGCATCGCTTTGGCTAAGGCCGTGGCGGCTCAGGTTAAAGCAGAAAAGTTTGCTTGTGATTTTTTGATTTGTCCGCCGTTCACATTGTTGAGTGCGGTAAAGAAATGTTTACGTGGCACAAAAATTGCTTTGGGCGCGCAAGATGTGCATTTTGCAGATTTTGGTGCACATACGGGTGATATCAGTCCGTTGATGCTAACCGATTTGGGGTGCTCGCACGTAATTATCGGCCATTCTGAGCGCCGTGTGGATCATTTTGAAAAAAATGAATTGATTAAGCAAAAGGCGGTAGCAGCGCATAAAGCCGGCTTAAAAACCGTAATTTGTATCGGCGAAACCGGAGCGGAACGTGATGCAGGCAAAACGATTAAAGTATGTCAAAATGAAATAAACGGTTCGGTACCGGAAGATTCTACGGCACAAAATACAATCATTGCTTATGAACCGATTTGGGCCATAGGTACCGGTAAAACACCGACAGCGGCTGATGTAGAAGAAGTTCATGCGGCGGTTCGTGCGGCGTTAGCCAAAAAATTAGGTAAAGCGACGGCGAACAAGATGCGCATTTTGTATGGTGGCTCGGTTAAACCGAATAATGCGGCTGAATTGTTGAATTTGCCAGATGTGGACGGTGCTTTAATCGGCGGGGCCAGTTTGAAGGCTGATGATTTTGTTGCCATTGCGCGCAATGCTTTGAAATAAGAAAGGATAAAAAATGGGTTCTGTTTTATTGGTATTACAATTAATTGTAGCAATCTTTTTGGTTGCAGTCATTCTAATGCAACGTTCTAACGGCGGTGCGTTAAGCGGTTTAGGTGGAGACAGCGGTATTGGCGGATTGCTCAGCGCGCGTGGTAAAGGTAATATTTTAACACGCACGACGGCCGTTTTGGCTACTTTGTTCTTCGGACTGAGTTTGGCTTTATCAATTTATTTCAGTCGCGCCGAAGTACAAACGGTTTCTATTGTGGATACGGCTGCAACAACTGATGTCAATATACCGGTTAATACGGATGCAACCGCTCCGGTAGAAAGTGCGGCAAATAATGCGACAGAGGCACCTTCGGCCGAGCCGAGTATCCCAAGTGCACCTACTGAGCCGGCGGAACCGGCTGAACCGGAAGTACCGGTAGCGGAGTAACAATTTTGTTGCAAGTTAAAAACATAGAAGGCACTTTTTGTTAAGTGCCTTTGTCACTTTTAAATAGGACTTTTATAAGGAAAAATCTCATGTCTGATATTAAGGTAAATCCTAATTCTAAATTTATTTTTATCACCGGCGGCGTTGTATCATCGCTCGGCAAAGGTTTGGCATCAGCGTCACTTGCGGCCATTTTGCAAGCCCGCGGCTACAAAGTGCGCTTACGTAAATTGGATCCATATTTGAATGTGGATCCGGGCACAATGAATCCGTGCCAACATGGTGAAGTTTTTGTAACAGATGACGGCACTGAGGCCGATTTGGATTTAGGACACTATGAGCGTTTTTCTGGTGTGCCGGCTAAGCGTACCGATAGTGTTACAACCGGTAAAATTTACCAACGCGTGATTGAAAAAGAGCGACATGGCTATTATTTGGGCTCTACGATTCAAGTTATTCCACATGTAACAAATGAAATCAAAGAATTTATTTTATCAGACATCAATGATGAAGATTTTGTGTTGTGTGAAATCGGTGGCACGGTCGGTGATATTGAAGGACAACCGTATTTGGAAACCATTCGTCAGGTGGCTTATGAGTTGGGGCGCGAGCGCACCATGTTTGTGCATGTGACGCTGTTGCCGTTTATTCCGACCGCCGGTGAATTAAAAACTAAGCCGACTCAGCATTCGGTTAAAAAATTACAAGAATACGGTATTCAGCCTGATATGATTTTATGCCGCACGCAAATGGCCATTCCGGAAAATGAAAAACGCAAGCTGGCTTTGTTCTGCAACATTAAAGAAGAAAACGTAATTACGGCTTTAGATGCGCCGAGCATTTATCAGGTGCCATTGGCTTATTCGGCGGAAGGCATGGACAGGCAGGTGTGTAAGCACTTTAATTTGCCGTATGAACAGCCGACGGATTTGAGTAAATGGCAAAATATTGTCGATATTCTGCGTCAACCGGAAGGAGAAGTGCGCATTGCGGTTGTCGGTAAATATATGATGTTGCTTGAGGCTTATAAATCATTGCATGAAGCACTTATTCACGGTGGTATTGCCAACAAATATCGTGTACGGATTAAATGGGTAGATTCCGAAACACTTGAAACACAAGCGCCAGAAGAAATTTTGAACGACGTCAGCGCAATTTTGGTACCTGGCGGTTTTGGTTTGCGCGGCACGCAAGGTATGATTAACGCCATTCAATATGCGCGCGAAAATAAGGTGCCGTTTTTTGGCATTTGTTTCGGCATGCAAATGGCTGTGATTGAAACCATGCGTAATTTATGCGGCATTAAAAATGCCAATACCACCGAGCTTGATGAAAACTGCGAACCTGTTATCGGTTTAATGACAGAGTGGGATAAGGATGGTGCTAAACAAATTCGTCATAAGGATGGTGATTTAGGCGGCACTATGCGCCTTGGTGCTTATCCTTGCGTATTAAAGGCTGGCTCAAAAACAGCACAGATTTATGGCATGCAAGAAATCTCGGAACGCCATCGTCACCGCTATGAAGTCAATATTAAATATAAAGATATGTTGCAAAAAGCCGGTATGGCTATTGTTGGGACTTCGCCGGACGGTGGTTTACCGGAAATTGTGGAACGACCGGACCATCCGTGGTTTATCGGCGTGCAGTTCCATCCAGAATTAAAGTCTAAACCGTTTGCACCGGCACCATTGTTTGTGTCTTTTGTAAAAGCGGCCATTGATAATTCACGTCTGGTTTAGTTTTTTTGAAATTTAAAACATAAAGACCTGCCTTTTTCAGCAGGTCTTTTTTTATATAAACAAAGTTATTTAGGCTGAATGTTAATCACCACGTATTCTGACTTGGTGCCGGTTTTGAATTTAATGGCCCAATCCGAAATACCGGAGGTTACAATAAAATCAGTTTTGCCGCGCTGTTCAAGGCCATAAATATGGTCATTGGCGCCAATCCATTTACCAACTTGATTAAACGGAAACAATTGTCCGCCGTGTGTATGTCCGGAAAGCACCAAATCCACACCGGCTTCCGCTTGATTTTTATAATCCGCCGGTTGGTGGTCAACGGTAATCATATATTTATTCTGATCTAAATTTTGTGTTAATTCCGACATACTTAAGCGTTTATGTATGCCGTAATATTCTCTTTCCGCCGAGCGATCTTTGCGGCCGATAATATAGAATGTATCGGCAATCAGAACAGTTTCATCACGTAACACTTTAACGCCGTGCTTTTCTAATTCCACAATTAACTCTGCCGCGCTGAAACCGCGACGGTCGGCACCATAATAACCGGGGTCATGATTACCAAACACAAAATAAACCCCGTATTTGGTTTTAATATTTCCCAGAATGCGGCTGGTTTCCAACATATCCGCTCTGGAAGAATCATCATCCACAAAATCACCGGCCACAATAATGATATCCGGATTTTGTTCTTGTATTTTTTGAGCATGTTCGGCAAAACCTTTGGCATCAAAAGTAGTACCAACATGTGAATCGGCGAACAAAATAATTTTGAGAGGAGGAACATCTTTGGTTGTAGATAGTGTATATGTTGTTTGCCACACATGGTGGTCTAAATACCAGCCGGCCGTTAACGCAGCAAAACTGCAGATTATGGCAGTTATACCGGCGTAATAGCGCTGAAAATGCTTCTGCCGCAATTTTTGCCAAAGCCAAAAAACAAAATCGCATATCAGCCAAATCATGGCAAAATATACAGTGCAAACAATAGCGTTTATAAAATTCAGCCACAGCGCAGTTAATCCGAACAGTCCGAAAACAATGCCTCCGCCGATCAGTGCTTTAAGTTTTTCACTATCGTGGGTAATTTTTTTAATGTGACCAAACTGGCATACGCGATTACTTAAATAAACCAACGCTGCACCGGTTAACCCTAAAGCTGTCCACATAATGATGAGCCACATCGTCATTTCCGTATCCTCTGTATTCAGATGACTCTTGTTTCAGTAATATTCAAAACCAATTAATATTGACGCTGCCTTTACCCAATGTCACAGCTAAATCTTCGGCATTTTCAATATGGCCGATTTTTGTATATCCGTCTACCGTGCTGGCATTATTATAAAAAAGAACCAAGCAATCTTCGCCCCACAACATAACATCTCCGACATTTAAAAGATCCGTGCATTGTGGTTGAGCCGGCAGTTTTTCAGACAGATAAGTATATTTTTCAATACCGTTCAAATCTTCCATATTCACCGTCATAGGTAAATATTGCAAAAAAGCTTCAGCTGTAACGTTATTTTCCAACACAACGGAATACAATTTACTGTTGACCTTTATATTTATGCGTTGTACCCCATACATTTGAGCTTGAACCTGTTGCCCGAGCAATATAGATAGAATCAAGCCGGCAACAAACAATATTTTTTTCATAATATTCACCTTTAGAAACGAGTTTACCTCAGAATAAGAGATAGAGTGGTATCTAAGTCAATATAATTTTTAAAATACGCACAATTATATGTAAAAACGTATGAATATTTTCGTTTATATCTTATAGGTTATGATTTACTTTTATATTTTATTCGTTATAGTGAAGACTAAAGAGGATATTGAATGCTGAAGAAACTGAAAAATAAACTTTTCGATAAGATAAACAACACGCATTTTATTTATGATTACAAACAGATGTGGCCGTTTATAAAACCTTATTGGTGGCGGGCATTGGCGGCAATGTTGCTGACTATTCCGGTTGGTGCATTGGATGCCGTTATTGCTTGGGCCTTAAAGCCATATATGGATGTGATGATGATTGAACAAAATACCGGAACTTTTTGGATTCCGTTGGTTATTGTATTATTCAGTGCGGTTCAAAGTATGTTGACTTTTGCCGTAAATTATACGAACACTTGGGTAGGAGGACGAATTGCCGCAGACGTGAAAATCAAATTATATGACAAATTGCTCAAATATGAAACAGCCTTTTTTGACACGAATACATCCGGTAATGTGATTATGCGCTTTAATAAAGATGTGGATGATGCCTGCGCCGGATTATTAAACAATTTGAAATTGTTTTTTACGCGATTTTATTCATCATTGGCTCTGATTGGAGTTTTGTTTTATAATTCATGGCAGTTGGCACTTATTGCCGTGGCGGCACTGTTCGGCGCTTTGTTACCGCTGACGAAAGTGCGTAAGCGCATTAAAGATATTAACAAAGAAACCGTGTTTACCAATGCCGAAGTGATTACGCATTATAATGAAACTTTTGGCGGTAGTAAGGTGGTTTGCTCGTATAATTTGTATGACTACCAGGATGAACGGTTTAACGGCACATTACATCATGCGTTTAAGTTGGGTATGAAGATGGTGCAACGCACGGGATTGTTGTCGCCGTTGATGCATTTTATGGTTTCGCTCGGCATTGCCTTGGTTATTTGGGTTGGAAGCTATTTGATTTTATCGCACCAGATTACGGCCGGTAATTTTGTATCATTTGTGGCAGCGCTGATTCTGCTTTATACGCCGATTAAAGGTATCGGTAACAGTTTCAGTAATGTGCAGGTGGCGTTGATGGCGATGGAACGTGTGTTTGAGTTGTTACAAAAACATCCGGTGATTGCCGATTCGTCTGATGCGGTCGAATTAACAGATATAAGCGGTGCTATTGAATATAAAAACGTGGGGTTTGAATATGTGTCAGGTAAGCCGGTGCTTGAAAATGTAAACTTAACCATTAAAAAAGGTGAAACAGTGGCTTTGGTCGGTAATTCCGGTGGCGGTAAAAGCACATTGGTCAGTCTATTGCCGCGATTTTATGATGTGACATCCGGTCAAATTTTGTTGAATGGTTGCGATATTCGGCAATATACATTGCAGTCTTTGCGCGATAAAATGTCGGTTGTTTTTCAAGATAATTATTTATTTAACGGCACAATCAGAGAAAATATTCTGCAAGGCAAGGAAAATGCAACGGAAGAAGAAATCAACCGCGCGATAGAGGCGGCGTATGTGACTGATTTTTTGGCGGATTTACCAAATGGTTTGGGTACGCAAATCGGCGAACGCGGCGTGTTGCTTTCCGGCGGTCAAAAACAACGGATAGCCATTGCACGGGCCTTTTTGAAAAATGCGCCGATTGTGATTTTGGATGAAGCAACTTCGGCTTTGGATAATAAATCTGAAGCCATGGTTCAGAAGGCCATCGATAACTTGATGGCCGACAGAACTGTTATTGTAATTGCGCATAGGTTATCCACGGTGCGTCATGCCGATAAAATTGTGGTGGTTAATTACGGTAAAATTGCTGAAATGGGCACGCATGAAGAATTGGTTGAGCGGCCGGACAGCATATATGGTGCATTATATCAGGCACAGCTGAAATAGGCTGATTTAAAAAGAACAATCAGTGCTGTCAAGACACCGATTGTTCCCGTTTTCAGCTTCCTATTTAATAATATTCGGTTTGTTGCGATTGTGTTTTAAAATAACCGCAACAAAAAAGCCGCCTCTTTCAAGAGACAGCTGGAAGTTAACAACTACACACAGATAGCGCGGTATATTAACCGCAAGGTCTATTTTACCGCCTTCCAGCCGAAGCTGAAAAGCATATAAATAACGTTTTATATTAACGCTGTGTGAGAGGTTGTTAAGCCTCCGGCAGTCCTCACCGCCTAAAAGTTTTATACATTGAAAAACGCATAATGTCCAGAAAAAAATGAGTCGCATATAAAAACAGAACTTTAATTGATTCGACACACATCAAAAAGTTTTAAACGCAATATGCTTTGGTGGATAAGGGCTTGTAAACCGAAAAATTAATCTTAAATTTAAACTGTTCCGCATGAATGATGATGTTTTTCAAGCAATTGAATTCTAAAGCGTTTATCGGAACCGTCGCCAGACGTCCCAGTTAAGAAATTCTATTGTAAATTTCTTTACGGTTTATGTCTATAGCGGCAAGCTCTTAACGCGCTCTAAAAGAAAAGGTTTTGATGTCGTTTGGGCACACTTGAAGTCTTTGGGCGGTTAGAGCTGGAAAGGGGGATGGGCCTTAAGTTGCCGCCCCCTTTTTGATTTTTGGAAAATACAATATCCTGTGAAATAATATTAAAAGAATAATGACAAGACGCGGTTTAAAGCGTAATAATTTGCTTAAAGAGAACACGGGAGAAAACCATGAAAAATTATCTCATTTGGGCAATTATATGTTTTTTAGCGGGGTGGCCGTTACAAGCAGAGGCTTTTTCGGCAGAAATGATTGAGGCTGCGGAATCGTGCTTGGAATATGCTGAAGATGTGCCGGCTGAGGCTGATGAAACACCTGTTTCCATGCGTATTGAGGGCAAAGATGAGGGGTTATGTATCATCACATTAGGGCCGAAAGAAATGGAAGATAATCATATTAAATGTGCTCTGAATGAAGAACAGTTGGGACATTTGGTTGAAGTAATGAGGAATATGCCGGATGACGCAGTGGATATCGAATGGGAAAAATTGTGGCAAGAATTAGCCGTAACATCATGTGGATTAAATGAAATTACAATTGAAGAAAAACCTCAAGAAACAGAACCGAAACCGGCCGCTATGGAAACATTTACACAAGAATTTATGGAAAATTTGCGAAAATGCCAACCGGCGACCAGTGCACCGATAGGTTATGAAGATGATGAAGCCGTTCCGCTTGAAATTATTGCAAAAAAGGGCGAGAAATGCCTGTTGAAATATGATGCATATAAAATAGAGGCGCCACTTGATATCTTGTCTAATATTCATAATTTTGAAGATTTGCAAGTAGTGTTGCGCAATAAAGAAATGTCGCATTACGAATATACACCGCAGTACATTTATGACGGTTTGCTCTATGCTTTGGATGCTTGCCGTAACAAACGTGATTATATGGGGAGACAAGTTTCCGGTAAGGAAGGCAAGGCTTCTTATGTCAGCGGATTAACGGCCGAATATTTTGATCAAGTGTGCACGATTTATTTGGCTCATCAGCTTGATGTGATGGGCAATCAACAAGACTGGACGGTCACTTGCCGATTGAAAGAGGCTGAGGTTGAAGAAATCTTAAGTTATTATCAACAAATTTTGGATGAATATGGCAAGAAACAACGTCAAGTAGTGAATGGTCGGTTGCAAACCACTGCGGCAAAAGAAAACGAAGTAACCAAGCAGGCCGATAAAGAACTTATGTTTTATTTGCAACAGAACGGATTTTGCCGCAAACCAAACATTAATTAACGGCGTAAGTTCTGCCGATTAGCCCACAATGCGGCTTTTTGAATTTGATTGTGCGGTGTAGCGGCAGTAGTGATATTTAAAACATCTTTACCGCGTTTTCCCAGACAACTGTTTTGTAAAACAGACTTAAATAAATGATGTGAAAAATTATATGTATCGAGAATATTAGGTGTGTTGATATTCGTCATACTGTGGCCGAATTCCCCGTCTTGAAAAGGAACAAACGCTCGGTCTTTAATAACGGTAAATTGGTCAGCCAAACGTAATGCAACGACAATATTACGTCCGTCGGGCATAATTGAAAACCGTGCCGGCGTAAAAGAATTGTGGCATTTTGTTTGTTCATATAGCGTATGATTATTAAGGTTAGCAAAAGGTTCTCGGCGGTTAGCATCATCAGTCAGATGGCTATATAAATGCACGCCGGAATACGGCAAATATTCTTGTGTGGGTAGAAATCCGTAAGAGCAAAGAAAAATATTTTGCATAGCTTTCCGAGTTAAGTCATTACCATAAATTTGCCGCGTAACATATTGCAAGGCAATTAGGCAACGGTGGGCATTGGCAGTGCCGGCACAATAGCTGAAAATGTTAATATGGCCGAAATTCTCTTGTAATTGTTGCGGTGAATACGGTTGAGCATTTTCAACTTTGTTCTGGTCATTTATTTGTATATCAGCTGCCACGTATGATAACCAATTTTGCCGCACAAACTCCATATCTTGCGGTTCAAAGTAATCCGAACTGTGTCGAATTGTTTTAAGCACAGATGTTATATTAGAGCAACGTGATTTTTGTAGCGGATAATGCACGGCATAAACACCAACCTGATTTGTCAAAAAAGGTGGATTATCCAATGTGTTGCGCATATTTGCATATAGCCATTTACCAAGAATGCGTTCTTGCGGTTCAATGCGGAAAGGCATAAACAAATATAGCGCGTTACTGTTATTTTGCGGCGCCAACGGTTGAGGCAGATATGTGGCGTTTTTTAATCCATGAGACAAGTTGATTTGCCAGGTATGGTAGCCGACATTATTATCAAAAATGCGTTTATCTTTAAGTTGATGGTTGCAAGCTACAACATATTCGCTTGAGGCATGAAACAGCTCAATTAAATCTTCAGCGGCGGTGTGCTCCTGTTTAAGATTGGCTAAAACCTTTTGGGCATCACGCATATATCCTCGCAAAAATAAGGCATATTCAAACAACTTATGCTCATCAAAGGCATAATGCTGATAATCGGCTACCGTTTCGCCGTTATTTTGCAAAAAACGGTTGAGGTTCTGCATAAACTGGTGCACGCGTTGCGGATATGAAACTTCAATGGTCGGTGTTTTTATTGCAGAACGCAAAATATCGCGTTCAAAAGCAGTTTTGAACACATTTGCAAACGGATTACAATTTTCTGAGTTTATGTTTGTCATGATTTAAACGTATTACAAACCGGCATAAATGTCCCGTCACGTTGTGTTAATAAATGTTGCGATAAAAAAGAACTAGAAAAATCAATTAATTATTGAAAATAGGATGGTGAATAACATCACCGAGGCGAATACCGAACCTCTGCGCTTGACCGCCGTTAATTTCCAATACGGCCGCCGGTCGGGTTGGTGACATAATTGGCGTAATATCATTAGGCACGGCATTTGCATAAATATAGAAGATGACGCCGTTGTCATCAGCAAATACCATATCAAGTGAAATCGGAGTATCTTTCATCCAGAAGGCGATACCCATGTCGCGCGGCACAATGTTTACATCAAATAACATACCGGAGTTTTCCGGCAAAGAAAGGCGCCCCATCAGACCGCGATATGCTTTTTCCATGGTATCAGCCAACTCAACCGTAAATTCATGGCGCACAAACTGCCCGTCGGCCGACACAATAGATAGTTTTTGCGGGCCAACTTCAGGCTTTGAGCAAGCGGTAAGCCATATGCAAACCGCAATACCAAACAGATGTAATAGTTTAGACATCCACCAATCCTAACAATAATAACCTTAAACAGTATAACAAACTGATTTTCAAGGCGCAACAAGTTTTTGTGTTTTATGAAGATATTTGATTGAAAGTCGGTGGTGTTCAAAACGGATTGAATGAAAATGAAATAAGGTTGAAAAGTTTAACTTTTTAACTGTTATCAAACCGACAATAATGCTTGCGCCACAGGTAAATAAAACATAAAATAATGCCGTTCGTGAAGGTAAAAATGAGGGTATGGTGGCTGACGATAAAACAATATCATTGGGCGGAAATATTTGGCGTATGACACCTGTTGATGACGTGTGGTGTGAACGCACGGCGCAGACATATGACTTGCCGCTGTGTTTAGCGCAGTTGCTGTATGAACGTCAGGTCGCGTTTGATGATGTGGCTGATTTTATGCAACCGAAGTTACAAAAGCTGATGCCGGATCCCTATGTTCTGAAGGATATGCAAAAAGCTGCCGAAAGGGTATCCGAGGCCGTGATTAAAG
Organism: Alphaproteobacteria bacterium; assembly: GCA_045590435.1. GTDB lineage: Bacteria > Pseudomonadota > Alphaproteobacteria > RF32 > CAG-239 > RUG410. The sequence goes on from JAZNQW010000078.1 coordinate 11,317, forward strand.
GCGAAAAAATCGCTATTATCGGTGATTATGATGTGGATGGTGCAACTTCAACGGCGGAATTGACACGTTTTTTTCGAGCTGCGGGGATTGATCCGATAATCCATATCCCAAGCCGTGAAGAGGGATATGGGCCGAGCGATTTGGCTTTTGCCGAATTTACGGCGGCCGGCGCTAAATTGGTTATTACGATTGATTGCGGCACAACCGCGTTTGACGTTTTAAATCGGGCAACGGCAAATGGTTTTGAAGTGATTGTGCTTGATCACCATGAGGCAGAAACCGAACTGCCGAAAGTGTTTGCCGTGGTTAATCCGAAGCGCTTGGATGAGGAAAATCCGTATCAATATTTGCAATATATGTCGGCTGTCGGGGTTGGTTTTATGTTCTTGGTGGCAGTCAATCGATTGTTGCGTCAAAAAGGATTTTATCAAAATCGGACAGAGCCGAACTTAATGAATTTGCTTGATTTAGTGGCTCTTGGTACGGTGTGCGATGTGGTGCCTCTGTTGGGGTTAAATCGTGCATATGTAAAACAAGGTCTAAAGGTTATGGCCGGCCAGCAAAATACAGGGCTGAAAAAGTTGATGACGGCTGTGAATTTAACCTCGGCACCGCGTGCTTACCATTTGGGTTTTACGCTTGGACCGCGGATTAATGCCTGTGGACGTGTTGGAGATGCCACATTGGGAAGCAGATTGCTTTTTACGGATGATGAAATTGAAGCGCAGAAGTTAGCTGAACGCTTTAATGAACTCAATACCGAACGTAAAGAAATTGAAAACTATGTTTTATTGCAGGCTATTGAGCAAATTGAAGGCAAAATGCAGGAATATCCGATGGCTTTTGCTGTAGGTGACGATTGGCATCAGGGAGTTATCGGAATTGTAGCCGGAAAACTGCGGGAACGATATAATGTGCCGGCATTTGTGATGAGTATTGAACCGGATGAAGTTAAAGGCTCGGCACGTTCGGTGTCCGGTGTTGATTTAGGAGCATTGGTAATTGCCGCTAAAGAAAAAGGTGTGATTAAGCATGGCGGCGGTCATAGTATGGCGGCGGGATTTTCTTTAACAACAGAACAAATTCCGGCTTTCAAGCAGTTCATCGGAGAATATGTGTTGGCGCATCTGGGAAATGAAAAAATAACGCCGGTTATTGATATTGATTGTGCAGTGACATTGGCGGCTGTGGACGTGGGATTGGCACAACAACTTGAACAGTTAGAACCGTATGGTACGGGCAATCCGGAGCCGCTGTTAGAAATTTGCAATGTGCAGATTAGCCGGCCGCAAATTGTGGGTAGCGGTCATGTGAAATGTTTTTTAACCTCGGCGTTAGGAGGTTACCTGCCTGCAATAGCCTTTAATGCGGCAGACAACCAGATTGGTCAGGCATTACTTAATCATCACGGAGATATCTATGATGTGGTTGGAAATGTGAAATTAGATTCTTGGCAAGGACAACTAAAAGTTCAACTAATTGTTAAAGATATAATGAGGAAGTAAATGATAAAAGAGAAAAAAGATAAAGTGTGGGGTAAGCTGAAAAGCTATTTTTTAACCGGTGTGATTGTTGTGGCGCCGGTAGCTATTACGGTTTATATGGCATACCATTTGGTGGTATGGATAAACGAGGTGACCAGTCATCTTATTCCGCAACAGTGGAAAATCGGGGATGTGGTACCTTATGCTATTCCGGGATGCGGTTTATTATTGTTGATTGTGGCATTGATTTTTATCGGTATGTTGACCACCGGTTATGTAGGAAAGTTTTTTGTGCGGCTGTGGGAAAAAATTATTCGAAAAATGCCTGTCATTTCAAGTTTTTACTCATTAATGAAACAAATTTTTGAAACCTTTTTATCACAAAAATCACGGTCATTCAGCCAAGTGGTTCTGGTTCAGTATCCGCGTCAGGGTTTGTGGACGATTGCTTTTGTCAGTAAAGATGCCACCGGCGGAGAGATTGCGGATAAGGCAGGGCAAGGTTTTATCAGTGTTTATGTTCCGACCACACCGAACCCTACGTCGGGTTTTTTGATTTTTGTGCCGCAAAAAGATGTGATTAAACTGGATATGAGTGTGGAAGATGGTATTAAATATGTGTTATCATGCGGCATTGTAACGCCGCAATCGGAAGAAATAAAGTAAGGTGAAAAATGAAAAGAATAATCGGATTGGTGCTTTTAAGTATGTTTTATGTTGCAACGGCAAATGCCTCATGGGGTGAAAAGCTGTCGGAATGGACGGATTTTGTGGTTGAGGATATTAAAGATATTCGTTGTATGCACCGCTATGATGCTTATGTGCCGTTTTATGCGTGGCACAATCGGTTGACTTATGATCAGCAACATTTGGATAAATATAATGAAGATGCCTGGGGGTTTGGTTTAGGTATGTCTCATTATAATTCCGAACACACTTGGTCCGGTATTTATGCCATGGGGTTTAAGGACTCTAATTCGTATTTGGAAACCTACTTCGGTTATGCCAGACAATGGAATTGGACGGCAGGTGCACATAATGAGTGGCGAGCAGGTGTGGGCTATACTTTAGGTTTAACACAGCGGCATGAATATGCTTATATTCCGGTGCCGTTACCGTTGCCGTTGATAGGCGTGGGATATAAACGCTTGAACTTGCAAGCAGCTTATGTGCCGGGGGTTAAAAATGACGGTAACGTTTTGTTTGTGTTCAGCCGTTTTGAATTTTAGGGAGAAAGCAGATGGAACAGAAGATTATCAAGGTTGGAAATGTTGAATTGGGTAATAAGTTGCCGTTAGCATTAATAGCCGGCCCATGCCAGATTGAAAGCCGGGAACACGCGATTTTTATCGCCGGTCAAATGGTTGAAATAACAAAAAAATTAGGTATTCCATACATTTTCAAGGCCTCGTTTGATAAAGCTAACCGCACATCAATTAACAGCGCGCGCGGTGTTGGTTTGGAGGAAGGTATGAAAACATTTGAGCAAATTAAAAAGTTATATCCCGATTTGCCGATTGTGACGGATATTCATGAGCGCGAACAATGCCCGATTGTGGCGGAATATGTGGATATGTTGCAAATTCCGGCATTTTTGTGTCGGCAGACCGATTTGGTGGTGGCTGCGGCAAAAACCGGTAGAGCCGTTAACATTAAAAAGGGGCAATTTTTGGCGCCGTGGGATGTGAAAAATATTGTAAAAAAGGTTGAAGATTCGGGCAATCAGTGTATTTGTGTGACCGAGCGCGGCACAAGTTTCGGTTATAATACATTGGTAACAGATATGCGTGCCTTCCCGCAAATAGCGAAAGATTGCGGCTATCCGGTGATTTTTGATGCGACGCATTCGGTGCAACAACCGGGTGGACTTGGCGGTACCACAGGCGGACAGCGCGAATTTGCGCCGGTTTTGGCACGTGCAGCGGTGGCAGTCGGTGTGGCGGCCGTATTTATCGAAACACATGAAAATCCGGATAAAGCACTGTCCGACGGGCCGAATTCGATTGCACTGAAAGATATGGAACGAGTTTTAAGAGAGTTAATGGCGTTTGATAAAGTTAATAAAACCATGATAAGTGAATATTAATAAAGTTGTGGTATCTTAATAAACAGTGAAAATAAATAACGGGTAAAAATGCAGTTTAGCAGTGAGGGATATATTGTTAAAATCAGAAATCACGGCGAAAGGTCGGCGATTATAACAGTGGTATGTCCCAATCATGGTAAAATTACAGGATATGTTTCCGGCGCACAAGGAAAACGTTTGGTTGGAGTGTGTCAATTAGGTAATTTTATTTCGTTCAATGCATACGCGCGTGTGGTGGAAAATATGCCGAGCTTTAAGGGGGTGGAACTGTGTCGTTCACATACGGCCGATTTTTTGAGTGATACGCATAAAATTGAGGCATTGGCGTCGTTATGCCGGCTTATTGATGTATGCGTGGCAGAAAATGACGATTTGGGAGTGTTTTATCGGGTGATTGACGACTTTTTTAAGCATATTCAAACGCCGAATTGGTTGGCATATTATTCATTTTTCGAATTTTATTTGCTGGACTTTTTGGGAATCGGTATTGATACAAGCCGTTGTGCCGTGACCGGTCAATATACGGATTTGCGCTATATTTCGCCGAAAACGGGACGTGCCGTATGTGAAAAAATAGGTGCGCCGTATAAGGATAAGTTATACGCCTATCCGCAATATATAACCGAACATAATGATAAGCCAAAAAACAGCGAAATTGCAAATGTTTTGAGTATGACCGGTCGCTTTTTAAGTAAAAATTTTTTAATGCCGCATAACTTGCAATTACCGGAAAAACGTGCTAACTTACTGCAAATTTTGACAATGCCGCAGAGTATAACAGGTGAATAATGAATCAGGAAAACGCAAAAATTAAAGATGTTCAATTTGGAGAAGAATTAAGTAAACGATATTTGTCATATGCCATGTCAACGATTGTTTCACGCTCTCTGCCTGATGTGCGTGATGGTTTGAAGCCGGTGCATCGGCGTTTGATGTATGCTATGCGACAACTGCATTTGGACCCGAAAAACGGCTATAAAAAATGCGCGCGCGTGGTCGGTGATGTAATCGGTAAATATCATCCGCACGGTGATAGTGCCGTTTATGGAGCCATGGTGCGTCTGGCGCAAAATTTTTCGGTGCGTTATCCGCTGGTGGATGGACAGGGAAATTTCGGTAATATTGATGGTGACGGTGCTGCTGCTATGCGTTATACCGAGGCCCGGTTGACCGAATTTGCCATGGATTTGATGGATGGGTTGAGTGATGATGCGGTTGAATTTGTTGATACCTATGATGGCGAAGACAGTGAACCGATAGTTATGCCGGCAATGGTGCCGAATTTACTGTGTAACGGTGCAATGGGTATTGCTGTGGGAATGGCGACCAACATTCCGCCGCACAATTTAAGTGAAGTCAGCGATGCGCTATTATATTTGATTGAAAATCCACAGTGTGAGGATGAACCTTTGGTGCGGCGCCTAAAAGGACCGGATTTTCCGACCGGAAGTCGGAGGCCAAGCGGTCTTAGGAA
>JAZNQW010000079.1:0-22257 GCA_045590435.1 Alphaproteobacteria bacterium
AGAAGCCCAATGGGTCTTAGAAAGCAAGCTTTATAGCCAACTCCTTGGCTCACAGAACGACATGGCTACGATCCGACTTCGACCGAGTGCAATGTTTTTTTAGCCACCGGCACAATGCGCTCTTTTTGCCCTTTGCCGAAAATGGTTAAGGTGCCCTTATTATAGCTGACGGCATTAATCGGCAAACCGACCAATTCCGAAACTCTGAGACCGGTGGCATACATCAGCTCAATCATAACGGCTACTCGTTGCCAACGATAATCGCTTTTTTGTTCTGCCGCCTCAAGTAAACTTTTTATTTCAGCGAGGGTTAAAAAATGCGGTAAAGGTTTTTCTTGTTTCGGTGTTAAAATATTTTGTGCCGGATTAACGGGGAGCAAGTGTTCCGAATATAAAAATTTACCGAACTCTTTTAAGGCCGAAAGTTTGCGTGAGATACTTTTTACGGCATAACTGCGGGAATGTAATTCTTGAATAAATTTTTCGATTCGCTCTTGTGTAATTTGAGAGGTGTCTGTAATGTCGGCAAAATCCAAAAATTGCTCAATGTCACGTTGATAGGCGGCCAAAGTATTTAAAGTGGCGCCTTTTTCGGCGGCCATCATGGAAATAAAATGTTCAACATCTTTTCCCAGCATTTTTAGGCATCAAGATTAATTTCAATTTCTTGGCTGACGTGTTCTTGCGGTGCTTGAATATCTTGTAAAATAACAACACAAATTCCAAGCAAAACAGCCAGTCCGATAACATAATAAATCGGTTTTGAGTTGCTTGGGCGGGCAAAAGGGCTTCTGTTTCTCATGATTTTTCCTTTGTAAATTAAAAATTCTGTTGATTATATATTAACAGGGTTGTATGTTGAGTCAATAGGAAGAAAGATAATTAAACAACAATAAATTAAGATAATGCCAAAAGATAAGATAATTTTATTGGTCGGATTAATGGGCAGCGGTAAAACCAGTGTTGGAAAACGCTTGGCGCGCAAATTATCATTACCGTTTGTGGACGGCGATCAGGAAATAGAAAAAGCAGCCGGTTTGTCATTGGTTGATGTGTTAAAATGTTTCGGAGAACATGAATATCGTGCCGGCGAAGAACGTGTTATGAAGCGTCTGTTGCAAGGAGCACCATGTGTTTTAGCCTCGGGTGGCGGCTCATTTGTTGCCGAACAAACACGCGAACTTGCAAAACAATATGCCTTAACCATTTGGTTGAAGGCAGATATTGAAACGCTCTATCAACGCACCGCCGGTCGCACGCGTCGACCGTTTTTACTGGGTGATAATGCAACGGTTAAAAACAAACTTTCAGAATATATTGCCGAAGAGTATCCGTTTTATTCTGAGGCCGATATTGTGGTTGAAACACGCAATGAACGTGTGGAAAACACGGTTCGTCGTGTGCTTTCGGCCATCAACGGTTATTACCGTCGGCAAAATGCCAACAACGGTGAGAGCCGTCATAAAAACTTCAACAGTCAGGAAACGAAATGTTAACAACGATAACAATTATATGTATTGTGGTGGCCATTATGCTGTCAAGTTTCTTTTCATGTGCCGAAAGTGCCATGACGGGGGCGTCGGAAGCGTATATGGCTGATTTGGAAAAAAATGAGCATAATCGTCGCGCCGGTATGACGCTGAAAATTCTTTCAAATCGCAGTCGCGCCGTTATCACAACCCTAATCGGTAACAATGTTTGTAATACATTAGGTACGGCTCTGTCGACCAACTTTTTGGTTAATACCTTTGGTCCGGAAGGTGTGGCCTATGCGACATTAATTATGACTTTTGTGCTGTTGATATATGGCGACATGTTGCCGAAAAGCTATGCGGTGGAAAACAGCAATAAAACAGCCTTAGCTTTTGCACCGATTATTCGATTCTGCATGTGGGCATTCACACCGATTGTTTTTGTTTTACAAAAAATAGTGGCCTTTTCATTTAAGCTGTTCGGCATTAAAGAACGCTCGTCCGGTGAAATAGATATTGCCGAAATCAGAGGGGCTATCGATTTGTATCAAGGTACTGAAATCAAGCAGGAAAAATCAATGTTGAAAGGTATTTTCGATTTGTCGGAAGTTTGTGTGTATGATGTGATGAATCACCGCAAAGACATTTATTCAATAGATATTGATTTGCCGCTGACGGAAATTATGGAAAAAGTTGAAAACAGCCATTTTTCGCGCATTCCGGTGTATCAGGATAAACCGGAAAATATTATCGGCATTATTATGATGAAAAATTTTTTGAAAACCTGCTTACAACATAAAGATCATCTCGATTCGCTGAATGTGCGTGAAATGTTGATTGAACCATGGTTTATACCGGAAACAACAACCTTGTTACAGCAATTGCAGGAATTTCAAAAACGACGTGAACATTTTGCTTTGGTGGTGGATGAATATGGCACCTTGGAAGGGGTTGTGACGTTGGAAGATATTTTGGAGGAAATTGTCGGTAACATTGAAGACGAAACCGATACAGCCAACGAAAACAGCAGTGGCTTAAAACCGGATAAAGAAGGCTTTTATACCTTAGAAGGGCAGATGCCGATTCGCGATTTAAATCGTGAGCTGAACTGGAATTTAAGTGATGAAAATTTTGTGACTATTGCCGGTTATTTGCTTGATATGACAGAGAGTATTCCTCAGGAGGGACAACACTTTGTTTTTGACGGCTTTGAATTTGTGGTTATTAAACGTATGCGAAATCAACTGCAAACAATTAAAGTCAGACGTATTGAAGAACAAACGGGAGAATAAAAATGCGCCATAACGGCAGAACGGCCGAAATGATGCGGCCGATAGAAATACAAACCGATATCAATTTATATGCGGAAGGTTCATGCTTAATAAAAGTAGGTCACACTCAGGTTTTATGCACGGCTTCTGTGGAAGAAGGCGTGCCGGCATGGTTAAAAGGGCAAAATAAAGGCTGGATTACGGCCGAATATGCACTTTTGCCGCGTTCCACTCAAACCCGTGTTGCACGTGAAACCAAAGGTGTTGGTGGTCGCACACAAGAAATCCAACGGTTAATCGGTCGCACATTGCGCGCTGCGGTGGACTTAACGCAAATGCCGGAAATTTGCGTGCACATTGATTGTGACGTGTTGCAAGCTGACGGTGGTACCCGCACAGCCTCAATAACCGGCGGTTTTGTTGCCCTTTATGCGGCCTTGCAAAAGTTGGTGCAACAGGGGCGTTTACCACGTTCACCGATTAAAGAATTTGTGGCCGCAATTTCTTGCGGTATTTGTGAAGGCGAGCCGGTACTCGATTTGGATTATACCGAGGATTCGCATGCTGATGCCGATACTAATTTTGTTTTAACCGAAAGCGGTCGCATTGTTGAAGTGCAAGCTACCGCCGAAGGTGCTTCTTTCAGCGAGGCCGAATTTAACGCATTGTTCGGATTGGCTAAACAAGGGATTCATCAACTGATTAAAGCGCAGAAAAAAGTTTTGGGAGTATCGGACTGATGTTAAAAGAAATTATATTTGCCAGCCATAATGCCGGAAAAATTGCAGAAATTAAACAAATGTTGGCACCGTTCGGCATTAATGTTAAAACCGCCATAGACATGAACTTGCCTGATGTGGAGGAGACCGGAACAACATTTGCCGAAAATTCGTTGTTAAAAGCGCAAACCATTTCCCAAGCTGTCGGCTTACCATGCTTGGCAGATGATTCCGGTTTATGTGTGGATGCTTTAAACGGCGCCCCCGGGGTATATTCCGCACGCTATGCTCCAAATCGCGACTTCGATAAAGGCATGGATAAATTGCTTACCGAAATGGCAAAAAGCCAAAATAAAAGCCGCGCCGCTCACTTCAGTTGTGTCATATCATTGGCTTACCCGAATGGGGAATATCACTTATTTGAAGGTCGTGTTGACGGGCAAATTGCAAAGCAAAAAATGAAGGGTAATGAGGGGTTCGGATATGATCCGTTATTTATCCCGACCGGCTATGATTGTAGCTTTGCGCAAATGTCGCACAATGAAAAGAACAAAATTTCGCACCGTGGTCGTGCCATGGAAAAATTGTTGGATTATATCGAAAAAACGCAGGTATAAATATGGTCCTAAAGCAGAATATTTACAACATTAACGCTACGGCATCTTTTGTTGACGTCTTAGCACAAAAATTTCTGCAAGAATACGCAAATACCCCTGAAGAATTGGCTAATGTTTTGTTTTTGCTGCCTACGCGGCGTTCGGCGCAAAACTTAATCGACGCGTTTGTACGCCAAAATGGTCGAGCACCGACAATTTTACCGCAGGTTCGTCCGATTGGAGATGTTGAAGAAGATGAGGTTTTGCTAACCGGCAACGCTGAGGTTTTGAACGATTTATTGCCGGCTATCGGCACGCAGGAACGTGCCATGATTTTAACGCGTTTGATTATGCAACGACCGGATTGTTTCGGTGCGGCGCAAATATCATTGGCTCAGGCATATCAGCTGGCGCAAAATTTAGGTAACTTGATTGATACGGCATATCAGGAAAATTTAGACTTTGCCGAATTGCCGCGTTTGGTGTCGGCAGAATACGCTTCACATTGGCAAGAGACGCTGAAACTTTTAACCATTATAACGGAAAATTGGCCGCTGATATTGCAGAATCGCGGTCAAACCGATACGGTGTTTCGTCGCAACCGGTTATTGGAAGAAGAAATGCGCATTTGGCGCGAAAGCAAAACCACCCAAAGAATTGTGGTAGCCGGCATAACGGCAGCATTTCCACGCTTGAAGCAATTGGTTAAAACGGTGTTGGATTTGCCGCACGGGGAAGTTTATTTAGCTGGTTTGGATTTTTATTTGTCTGATGATGATTGGCAGAAAATTGATGAAAACCATCCGCAATATGAATTGAAAGAACTGTTGGAATATTTGCATTTGTCGCGCCATGATGTTTTGCCGTTAAATAACAGAATGTTGCCGCGTGAAATTTTAACCGCGGAATGTATGCGTCCGGCGGAAACCTCCGGAAACTGGCGCAATTTACGCGAACATCCGTTACCGAATGAAGTGTTACAAGGTTTGCAAACGGTAAATTGCGAGGATGCACGCCAAGAAGCATTGGCTATTGCTTTAATTATGAGGCAGGTTTTAGAAACGCCGGAAAAAACCGTGGCACTTGTTACGCCGGACAGAAACTTGTCGCGTCGTGTGGTGGCGGAATTAAAACGCTGGAATATTGAAGCAGATGATTCGGCCGGTCAACCGCTCAGTCTGACTCCAATCGGCATATTTTTGCGCTTAATAATGAATGTTTTGGAAGACAACTGGTCGCAAACCAGTCAACTGGCCTTAATGAAACATCCGTTTTGTTCTTGCGGCTTAAAACGCGGGGAGTTTAATCAACTGGTGCGGCATATTGAGTTGGCATGGCGACGCAACAAAAAACTGAATTTGGAACAAGAAAATTTGCTGCAAAATTTCCGGCAGAGAATGCAACCGTTGCAAGATTTGTTTGAGCAACCGACAACCGATATAACAGCTTTGTTGACGGCGCATATTCGCGTGGCGGAAAGTTTAGCCGATACGGATGTTAAAACCGGTGAAAAAATAATTTGGAAACAAGATGCCGGACAGGTTGCCGCTAAATTTATCAGTGCGCTTATGGCACCGATAAACGTTTTGGAAAGTATTGCGCCGAATGACTACAGTGATTTTCTGCAATTAATTATGGTAACGCAAAATGTGCGTAAGCGTTATGGAATGCACCGTCGAATAAAAATTTTAGGTCTGATTGAAGCACGCTTAACCAAAGCCGACGTGACCATTATCGGGGGCATGAATGAAGGTATTTGGCCACGCTTACCAAGTGCCGATATGTGGATGTCGCGTCCCATGAAGCAAGGGTTTGGTATGTCTTTACCGGAACGAGCCATTGGCGTTATGGCGGGAGATTTTGCACAGTTAATGAATGGTAATGAAGTATATTTAACACGGGCTGAACGCATGGATGGTGCACCGGCACAAAAGTCGCGTTGGTGGTTGCGATTGGAAACGGTTTTAGCAGCCAACTTCGGAAATGACAAAGAAAAAATTGCCACCATTCAAGATACAAAATTCTGCACATGGGCAAAATATATGGAACGAGCCGCAAAACTAAAACCGATTAAAGCACCGGATCCTTGTCCGCCGGTGGAAATGCGTCCGCGTGAAATATCGGCCAGCAATGTTGAAACATATATGACCGATCCGTATAGCATTTTTGCCAAATACATTTTAGGTTTACGACCGCTGGAAGAAATTGATCGCCAACCGGATTCGCGTGACTATGGTAATTTGGTGCATGCAGTGTTGGAGGAGTTTAACCGCCGCTATGAAAATGGTGCGTATCCGGCAGATGCCAAGCAAATTTTATTGCAGTTGGGGCAGGCCGAATTTGCCGCGCGCGGTGTAGGAACCGACTTAAAAATGTTCTGGTGGCCGCGGTTTGAAAAAACGGTTGAATGGTTGGTGCAAACCGAAAATATTTATCGTCCGAGGCTTGAAAAAGTTTTCAGTGAAGTGTATGGCGAACGCCAATACCAAGGACCTGCCGGTCCTTGGAAAATTACGGCACGCGCCGACAGGTTGGAACAATGGACCGATAAAAGTTTAAGCGTTGTCGATTATAAAACCGGTAATTTGCCGAAAAATGTGGCAAAAATGGTAAGGCTTGGATATAAGCCGCAACTGCCGATTGAGGGATTAATTGCTCAAAGCGGCGGATTCGCAGGGGTTGAAGCTATGCCGATTAAATATCTGCGTTATTGGCAAATGGACGGACAGGAAACTGTTTTGAACGAAGCCGAAAGTCTTGAGGCTATGCAACGTGTTGAACAAAACATTCAAGAATTGATTGCCGCATATGATAATCCGAAATATCCGTATTGGACTAAGCCAAATCCGAAAACGGCGCCGGCAAAAACCGACTACGACCATTTATCTCGCTATTCGGAATGGGCCGTAAAAGAAGACGGTGAGGGTAACGATGACGATTAAAGAAGATTTTGAAAATCAAAAAAAAGGTATTAGTAAAGACGCTACCCAAAGACAGTGTGAGGCAGCCAATCCGCAATATTCGGCATGGGTTCAGGCTTCAGCCGGCACCGGCAAAACCAAAGTTTTGTCAGACAGAGTTTTGCAATTGCTTTTAAATGGCGTAAATCCGATACGTATTTTGTGCTTAACTTATACCAAAGCTGCCGCCGTGGAAATGAACGAGCGTATTGCCAAACGATTAAGCAAATGGGCCATTATGACAGATGATGAACTGAATAAAGATTTATCGGATTTGTTTGGCGGCAAAATCGAGTTAGCAACAAAAGAAAAATATGAAGAACGGGCACGGCAATTATTTGCTGTTTTGTTGGATACGCCGGGGGGATTAAAAATTCAAACCATTCACAGTTTTTGTGAAGATGTTCTGAAACGCTTTCCGCTGGAAGCCGGTGTTTCTCCTTACTTCAATGTTATGGATGACAGTGAAGCGAAAAAGGCAATGGAACGGATTCGCCACGATATTATCAATGAGGCGGAACTGCAACCGGAAAGTCAATTGGGACAAGCCATGCAATTTATGGCGTCGCACTTAAAAGAAAAGGCTTTTGCCCAAATGATGGCGCAAACCATAGAAAATTTACCGCACATAGATGAGCTGCCGCAAAAATATGCGTCGTTGCAAAACTATGCAAATATGTTGGCTGAAAAATTGCAGGTTAATCCGCAACAAACCATGGAAATGATTGCGGCCGAATTGATGGCCGGTATAGATGTGAAGAAAATACAAGATAATATAAAAGCATGGCGCCAAAGCGGCAGTATGGATCAGTCTCGTGCCGACAAAATGCAGGCTTTGTTGGACGGTGGGCTAACGCTGGATCAAGCGGCAGATTATATAGAATTTTTTATCAACTACGATCAAAAAATCAAAGAATTCAAAGTTAAAACGCTGGCCAATAAAGCGGCCATGGCGGCAGACGAAAATTTGGCAATGCGATTGGAAATTGAGGGTGAGCGCGTTTTGACGTATAATCGGAAGATTCGCTGTGCCGGACTATATCAAGCCACAATCAGTGCTTTAATTATTGCCGATACATTAAGCGAGCGTTATACGGCATATAAGCGCATCACCGAACAATTTGATTATGGCGACTTGATTGTGCTCACCAAAAAGTTGTTGGCAAATTCCGCGGTGGCAGATTGGGTATTGTATAAATTAGATGGCGGCATAGATCATATTCTGGTAGATGAAGCGCAAGATACATCTGCCGACCAGTGGCAGATAATTCAGTCATTGAGTGCGGAATTTTTTGCCGGTGTCGGTATGAAAAATCGGCAAGCAACGGTGTTTGCCGTGGGCGACCGTAAACAATCAATATTTAGTTTCCAAGGCGCTAATCCGGATAAATTTGATGAAATGGCGCGCTATTTTAAGCAAAAAACGCAGGCCGTACAAAAAGAATTTCATGATGTGAATTTGGAAGTTTCGTTCCGTTCGGCACCGGCTGTTTTAGAAACCGTTAATCGGGTTTTTGCACAAAAAGAAGCGGCCGCCGGCGTAGTATCGGCAAATGATGAGGTTAATCACATTCCATACAGAGTAGGTGAGTTCGGACGAGTGGAAGTTTGGCCGGTATTATTGCCGCCGGAGAAGGAAAAAAATTCTGATGATGAAATATGGCATCCGCAAACGGAAATGAACCACGAAATTTCGGTCAGAACACTAATGGCTAAACAAATTGCCGAGAAAATACAACAATTATATACCGAAAGTCAACAAACAACAAAGCCGCTTAAATATCGTGATTTTATGGTTTTGGTGCAAAAACGCAGTAGTATAGTGACAGAGTTTATTCGCGCATGCAAGGCAATAGGTGTGGCGGTTTCAGGTGCGGATAAATTGAAATTATCGGAACAAATTGCCGTACAAGATTTAATTTCACTCGGACGCTTTCTGCTATTAACCAATGATGATTTGTCGTTGGCCGAAGTGTTGAAATCGCCACTGTTCGGGTTAACGGATGATGATTTGATTGTTTTGTGCCGGAACCGCGGTCAAACACCACTATGGACCAAACTGGGGGATTATCCGCAATATGCCGCGATTTATAAAGATTTGCAAACGCTCTTGAATATGCTTGATTTGGTGCGTCCTTATGAACTGTTTAATTATGTTCTGAGCAAAATGAATGGTCGCTATAAATTCACCGAACGTATGGGAATGGAGGTGGAAGATGCGCTGGATGAATTTATGAATTTGGCTCTTGATTATGAGCAAAAAAATATTCCGAGTTTGCAGGGATTCATGCAGTGGATTGGGCAAAATGAAGTTGAAGTAAAACGCGAAACCGAACAAAAAGATGTTGATGCGGTGCGTGTGATGACGGTGCATGGTTCCAAAGGTTTGCAGGCGCCGATTGTGTTCTTGCCTGATACGGTAAGCATAAAAGAAAATAAGCGAGAACAAAGATTTTTGTGGGATGAAAATATGGTTTATTATCCCCTCGGCAGTGCTTATTATGAAAAGATTTGTCTTGCTGCTCGGCAAAAAGTTTATGATCGAGATATGGAAGAATATCGCCGTTTGTTATATGTGGCATTAACCCGTGCCGAAGATCGGCTTTATATATGCGGATTTGCGTCAAAACAGGCAAAAGATGAATCTTGGTATAATTTATGTCATAAAGGTTTGAAGCCGGAAGCCGCGCTTCAAGAAACAATAGTGCATGAAACACCGGAAATTATGCCAAAAAAAGCAGATGATGAAAAAATAACAACCGTAAAAATGCCGCCATTGCCGCAGTGGATTAAGCAACCGGCCACCACTGAGAATGCTCTGTCACGCCCTTATACGCCGTCACGGGCAGAAGATGAAGATGAGTATGATTCGGCATCACCGCTGGCGGAAGAGGGAAATTTCTACCGCCGCGGCACGCTGATTCATAAACTGCTACAGTTTATTCCGCCGGAAAAATCGGCACAAGAAAATTTTGTAGATGAATTTTTACGTCAGAATGCCGGCGATATGCCGAATGCGTGGTGCAAACAAATTCATGAGGAAGTGCTATCCTTAGTAAATCGACCGGAATTTGCGGTTATTTTTGGTCCTCAGTCACGTGCGGAAGTGCCGATTATGGGGGAAGTTGACGGTAAAATTATTTCAGCGCAGTTGGATCGCTTAGTTAACCTGCCGAATAAAGTATTGATTATTGATTTTAAAACAAATCGGCCGGCAGCCTTAACTCTGCAGACAACGCCGGCGGTTTATATTA
Source organism: Alphaproteobacteria bacterium (assembly GCA_045590435.1). Taxonomy (GTDB): domain Bacteria; phylum Pseudomonadota; class Alphaproteobacteria; order RF32; family CAG-239; genus RUG410. Next base: position 10,273 of record JAZNQW010000079.1, read on the forward strand.
ATCAGTTGCAAACCTATGCCGAACTGGTACACCGAATTTATCCGCATAAAACAATTGAAGCCTACATCTTATGGACCAATGAAGCGCGTTTAATGCGAATATTGTAAAAAAGTATTGTATTTTGCGGTAAAACCTTTAATATGCAAAACAAGGGCATATATAAATGCCATCATAACAATTTTTTAAGGAGAAAAAAATGACACAGCCGTTAACAGACAGTCAGTTTGCTGAAAACGTATTAAATTCAAAGGGTTTGGTTTTGGTTGATTTTTGGGCTGAGTGGTGCGGTCCGTGCCGCCAACTTGGACCTATTTTGGAAACCATTGACAGTGAACTGAGCGACGTTAAAATTTATAAAATGAATGTGGATGATTCGCCGGAAGTAGCCAGCCAGTTCGGTATTCGCAGCATTCCGACTATGTTCTTGTTCAAAGATGGTCAGCAAGTGGACACAAAGGTGGGTTTAAATACCGAAGCAAATATTAAGTCGTGGATTGAATCCCACAAATAAAAAAACAGCGTCTAGCTGGTGTCTACTTGAAAGTTTTCTCACTTATGTAGTTCTTGTCTACACCGCGTGAGAAAACTTTCTGCGTATCTACACACGCCAGGCACTGTTTTTATCAAACAAACTATGCTTATATGCCTTTTGTTGGACATCGCGCCGGAGGAGAAAAAACAACCTCTAAATGTTGTATTTTGACGACGGGCGAAGGTTACTTAATGAGCCAAAGCGGTAGCTTTAGCGAATTTAGTAGACGAGTGAGTAAATTTGCAGATCCCTTATCATTCGGACTTCGCCGAATGAGGGATGACGGTTTAAACCCAACAAAAAAGCGGGGATAAATCCACCCCGTTTTCTGTCATTGTGAGGAGTGCAAAGCACGACGTGGCAATCTTCGGACGATAGTCCGATAATACCGCACTTTGTGCGGAGATCCTTACGTTGCCTGCGGCTCCTCAGGATGACTAAGGATATTTCCTTTTCCAAACAAAAAAGCGGGGATAAATCCACCCCGCTGTTTTTTGTTTCAAAGGTAATTAATAGCAACCTACCAGATAGCTACCGAAACATCTGGTATAGTGCGGAATCTGAATCCATCCCGGTGTGCAGTGGCGAGACGAATCACCTCCGGTTTCAACCCCTTCTGTCTCATGCAATATACCTTGAACATCACGATAGCATTTTATCATCGAAGTTGTTGGCGGACAAGTATATGTTGAGCCTACACTGTTACAATCACCTAAATAACTGTAACTTGAAGGCACATCAGCGTTAGGTCCGCAACATACATCTATACAGGTGCTTGACGAACTTGTCATCGGAATATTTATAAATTTTATCGGTCGCGTACCAGAGCAAGAAGTAGTGGAAGTGCCGCCGGTGTTACCACCCGAACCGGTGCCGCCGGAGTTACCACCCGAACCGGTGCCGCTGGAACCTGAACAGGTGCTTGAACAATTCGGCACAATCCAATATTCATTTCCGATAGAGAATGTATAATCGGTGCCGGAGGTATTATAACAAGTCGGCGTGCCGCCACGTCCCATTCTCACTGTAAATGAAGTGCCCGTTCCATTACCGGTATTGTTTGTAGCAAAGCTTAATGTATACGTTCCGGCATCCAACTGGGTTGTTGCACTTATCTGTGTGTTTTTTCCGTTTTTAGTTGCAACAAAACTTGGATTACAATCCGTCGGTGCATCATAATAAACGGTAACTGAACCACTATCCGAGCAGCCCGGTTTCAAGCAATAGTAATATTTACCACCGCAATCACCAAAGACGGCATGGCAAACGTCTTCAGTAACCGATGTTGTGCTGCTCTTTAAAGTGCCACCCCATGAATCGCACTGCGATTTATATTGAGCTGAGCAGTCAACAGGACATACGCTCGGTGCTTTACATGTGCCCATGTCACATTTAAACTTGCCTTTGTTCGGCGAGCTGCTGTTGGTACATTTTGTGCAGCATGTTTTACCGTATTCGTCGCAGTATTCCTGGTCAAAAGTATAGCCTGCACACGGGTCCGAAGCGTTAACGCACTTATACTGGTTAGAGCCGACATATTGAGGCGCATATCCGGATCTACATCTGTATTTACCATTACAGTTGTCGGCACATTTTTCGTAAGTACTGCTATCTGAAATAATGCGCTTTTCACCGGAATCTTTACATGTACCGGCAATGCAGAAATTACAGCCTTCGCAAGATTCAACCGGTTCCGGATCATCTTGATTACGACGGCACAGCGTTTGTGATAAAATGGAATCATTTTCCCAATTTGTCGGATCCGTTCCGTTACCAATATAATATCTTGAACCGTTACGGTCGGCCCAATACTGAATAGAACCGTTTAATGAGAACATACGAATAATACTCAAATCATTCTTCTTGCTCTGATTATCGCTCCAAACGGAAACATGGTCATCAGTAGAAAGTCCTAACACTTCCAAATACGCAGTATTGCGTCTGCCGTAAATGGACGTATCAAGTGACGAAGAATCATACATACATTGGGCTAATTTCGTTAGTTCGTCAACATTCGGCAAATTATCTACACCGCCGCATGCTTTAACCGCACCGGCCCAGTAATCGGAACCGCTAATACATTTTTTAATACCCAATTTAATTCTTTTAGCCGAACAATCTGAATTGGAAAGAGGCTTGTACGATGTTGCCACAAAACCTTCAACCGTGGCTTGGCAATCGGCGCCAAAATCTTTGTGAACACAAACGCCGTCACGTTCAACATAATCTTCTTCACATTCACATTGATCGCTTACCGGATTGTATTCCTGATGATCTTTGTCACAAATTTTAACGCACGAAGCAACACCGTCAATAGGTTTTTCTATGTGATTATCATCACAAACACAGTGATATAATGTGTCATCACCATGTATGCAGGTGTCTTCACAATTGAACGCTGATGAACTTTTACTAACCTTTTTCTCACCATATTTAGGTTCGCAATAGTGTTTCGGACAACTCCAAAACTTATCATATCCGCTCATGCAGAAAACGCATTCCCAACCCGGTCGTTCTTTTGGTTCTTCCTCTTGATTTTTTAGAATATTAAAATTAGAGGAACATCTGTTCTTTTCGCATTTATAAAGCGTTATGCCGCTTGTTTGAGAGCAAGAAGAACACTTCCACCCTTCACCCTCTTTTTTGTGATACTCATTAAACCCCGCACAATCTGTTAGGGCCGTAGGTGAATCTAAGTCAGAATCAATGTATCTGCCGTTTAAATCATAACACCCGCCATCCGGTGCAAAACAAACTGACGCCCAAGACGGAACGGAGTATATTGTCAATCCCAAAAAACAACAGACAATATACAGTCTCTTACAGTTAAACATAACAACCTCCTATTGCGCAATATATCTAGATCTGACACCATTCTATCATAAACACTATATTAAATCAAGCTGACTAATGTTAAATTTGTGTTAAATTTTGGGACGATTTTGTAACAATAAAAAAAGGCAAGAAAAAATCTTGCCTAAGGTTTTCAGATTACTGATAAGTAACGTTATTCAGCTGAATTTTCAGCTTTCTCAGCTTCGGCCGCAGCGGCTTTTTCAGCTGCAACGCGTGCTAAATCTTTAGCACCTTTAGCGTTTACATCGCGGTCAACCAACTCAATAACGGCCATCGGAGCGCAATCACCATAACGGAAACCTGATTTTAAAACACGCGTATAACCACCGTTACGATTTTTATAACGTTCTGCCAAAGTAGAGAATAATTTTGCCACAACTTCATTGTCGCGCAAGAAAGCGGCCGCCAGACGACGGCTGTTTAAATCGCCTTTTTTGGCATAAGTAATCATATTATCGGCAAAAGTTCTGAGTTCTTTCGCACGAGTTAATGTGATAGTGATTTGTTCATGCGTCAACAAAGCGTTGGTTAAATTTGAAAACAATGCTCTTCTTTGACTGGTCGGCATATTAAATTTTCTATGTGCATCACCGTGTCTCATTTTATATATCCTTTCTTTAGCAGTGCTTTGCGCGGGCAAAGCGGGTAATAACAACGATTTCTACTACGGAAACGCCAATGCGTTCATACATAGAAATCACAAAATTCGAGCCTTTGTAACATACTTATTTGGCAAATGCAAGTGTTTTTTTGCCGGTAAGACCGATTATTTTATCAAACCGAATTTCTTTTTACCTTGGGCGATTTTGATGGCGCCGTCAACAATATCATTTGTTGTGATGATGTAATTTTCGTCAGTAACAACTTGGCCGTTAATTTTTAATCCAGCCTGTTTGATAAGGCGACGGGCTTCACCCTTGCTGCCGACAAATCCGATTTGCAAAAATGCGTCCAAAACACCGATACCTGCGTTCAAATCGGCGTTCAATGTTGGCAAGTCGTCGCCGGAAGCGCCTTGTTCAAAGGTTTTAATGGCTGTTTCTTGTGCAGTTTGAGCCGCTTCAATTCCGCGACAAATTTTGGTAGCTTCAAACGCCAAAATCTTTTTGGCCTCGTTAATTTCTTTGTCTTGTAATTGTTCTAAACGCCGCACTTCATCCATTGGTAAATCGGTATAAATGCGCAAGCACTTGCCAACCTCGGCATCACCGATATTGCGGAAATATTGGTAATAATCATAAGCCGGCAGTTTTTCTTCATTAATCCACACCGCGTTGCCTTCCGATTTCCCCATTTTTTTGCCGTTTGAGTCGGTGATAATTGGGCTGGTAAAGCCGAACAATTCGGTATCGTAACGACGACGACCGAGTTCGGTACCGGAAGTGATGTTACCCCATTGATCGGCACCGGCAATTTGCGCGCGGCAACCGTATTTTTGCAACAAAACGCAGAAATCGTAGCCTTGCAACAACATATAGTTAAATTCCAAGAATGACATTGGCTGTTCGCGTTCTAAGCGGCTTTTTACGCTATCCATAGTCAGCATGCGGTTAACCGAATAACAAGTACCGATATCGCGCAAAAAGGCCAGATAATTGATGTCTTTAAACCAATCCCAGTTATCAACCATCAAAGCATCGGTCGGACCGTCGCCGAACTTTAAGAACTTTGAAAATGATTTTTTCAGACCGATGTTGTTATGCGCCAAGGTTTCCTCATCCAAGAACGGACGCAATTTATCTTTGCCTGAAGGATCGCCGATTCGCGCCGTAGCACCACCCACCAAGGTTAAAGGTTTGTGGCCGCACTTTTGAAACCATCTGAGCATCATGAGCGGCACAATGTGTCCCACATGTAAACTGTCACCTGTCGGATCAGAACCCAAATAACCAACCGCCGGTTTGCCTTTACTTTCGCATTCATAAAGATAAGCATCAAAGCCGTCAATATTGGTGCATTGATTGTAAAAACCGCGTTCCAACATGATATTTAAAAATTCCGATTTGAACTGTGACATTGTAAAACCTATATCCTTTCTTGATTATACCAAATTTTAACGTATACTATCATATTATTTGCTTATTGCAACAGGATTGTTTTTTTAATGATTATAAAAAATGTAAATGCGCTTGGACTTTTCGGCGGAGCTTCGCTTAACTCTGTGGAGCTGGCTCTGATTAATACAGACGGCGTTGACGTGCATGACTATATTAAAACGGCGGTGGTTCCATATCCGGAAGAATTAGCATTGGAAATTCGTGCAATTTTAAACCGCCGCATGATTGACTATGTCGGTTTGGAAAATGATGAACAGGTACACGCTTTGAAAAGTGCCGTCAGCACATTTTACGCCGAAGCTATTAAGGAATTTTCCGAAGGAGAAATGGTAGATGCTATCGGTATTGATGGTTTAACAATCGGCCATTCACCGGTTAACCAGTGTTCTTATCAAATTGAAGACGGGCATGTTGTGGCAAATTGTTTAGATCGACAGGTAATCACTCATTTTCATAAGGCTGATTTACTCTCCGGCGGCCAGGCTTCACCGTTGTCACCGATATTTTTCAGCGCACTCAGTCATAAAAGTGAAAAACCGGCATTGTTTATTGATTTAGAGGCCGTATGCAGCATGATTTATATTGGGGCTTCGGGTGAATTAACGGCATTTGACGCAGTGCCGGCTTTAGCACTGATTGAAGATTGGACTTTTCGTCATGCCAATATGCAAACCGACTATAACGGCCGTCTGGCGATAACCGGTCAGATTCATCCGCAGATTGTAGAAGTTATGTTGCGTCATAAAATTTTGCAGAAACAACCGCCGAAATCGCTTGATATGATGTGTTTCAGCGACAAGCGAGAACATTTGGAAGGACTGTCGTTGGAGGACGGTGCGGCAACGGTTACAAATTTTGTGGCTGAGGCCATTTTTCAGGCAGCGTTGGATTTTTTGCCGAAAATACCGAGCCATATTTATGTGGGTGGAGAAGGATTGAAAAATCCGTCATTAATACGCTTCATTAAACAAAGTTTTGCCCCGCGCGAGATAAAAACGGTGGAAGATTTGGCACCGAATTTGAAAGCTCTCGGTGCATGTGTGACGGCTTATAATACGGCACGGCGTTTATATTCGTTACCGATTACATTTCCGAATACAACCGGCGCGTTTGAACCGATAACCGGAGGAGAAATATATGAAAAAAGTTAAGCAAATAACAGTAGAAATCAAAAATTTGTGCAAAAATTACGGCACTATTAAAGCGTCGGATAATATAAATTTGACGGCATATCAGGGTGATATTATTGCGCTTTTGGGACCGAACGGTGCCGGCAAATCGACGCTGATGAATATGATTGCCGGTTTTTTGGCTCCGACGTCGGGAAGCATAGCCGTTATGGGTAAAGATATTTCGCAAAATGCTTTGTTTGCCAAGCAACAAATCGGTTTTTTACCGGAAGGCGCACCTTTGTATCCGGATTTAAGTGTTAAGATGTTTTTGCAATATATGGCCGAGTTACGGGGTGTTGATAAAGCGCAAATGCAGGTGGCGGCAGACACGGCAAACATTAATGAAGTGATGCAGCAAAAAATAGAAACATTATCGAAAGGATATTTGCGCCGCGTCGGATTCGCTCAAAGTATTTTAAGTAATCCGCCGATATTGCTTTTAGATGAGCCGACCGACGGTTTGGACCCTAATCAAAAAGAACACATGCGGCAACTTATAAAACAAATGGCCAAAGATAAAACCATCATCATTTCAACTCATCTTTTGGACGAGGCTGAAACGGTGTGTAATCGTATTGTTTTGTTGGATAAGGGACAGATTAAAACCGACGGCAGTTTGAAGGAAGTTTTGAAAAAGACCGGTGTCGCCGATTTGGCAACTGTTTTTGGAAAGCTGACGCATAAGGAGAACTGAAATGAAAAAATTATGGATTGTAACCAAAAATGAATTGGCGCGCTATTTTGTTTCGCCTTTGGCTTATGTGTATTTGCTCAGTTTTCTGATTTTAAACGGTTCTTTTGCCATCTATTTCGGCGACTTTTTTAATCGCGGTCAAGCTGATTTATTGCCTATGTTTGGATTTCAACCATGGCTCTATTTGTTATTTATTCCCGGAATTTCCATGCGCTTGTGGGCGGAAGAATTTCGCCAAAAAACGGTAGTGCAAATTGTTACGATGCCGGTATCGGTTACCACGTTGGTTCTAGGTAAATTTTTTGCCGCATGGCTGTTTTGCGGTTTGGCTCTGTTGCTGACTTTTCCGTTTTGGATAACTGTAAACATATTAGGGTCGCCGGATAACAGCGTTATTGTGCTGAGCTACGCGGCCAGCTTCGTTTTGGCCGGTTGTATGCTGTCCATATCGCAAACCATGTCAGCCTTAACCAAAAATCAGGTTATTGCTTTGGTACTGGCGGTTATTGCCAACTTGCTGTTTTTTTGGAGCGGTATTGAATACGTGTTGTCATTTTTCCGCTTATTCCTGCCGGACAATATTATAGATGTTATTGCTTCATTCAGCTTTTTAAGCCATTTTGGCACATTAATGCGTGGTTTGTTGGAAGCACGAGATGTTATTTTCTTCCTTTCGATTCTGCTGTTTTTCAACTTTACAACGGTATTGATTATCAACTTCAAAACTGCCGGCACTTCGGGGTGGCTCAAATCGACCAGTCGCGGCTATTATCTAACCGCATGGCTCATGTTGTTGGTAGGCTTTATGGGTATAAACATTTTAGCCAACACATTTGCCCGTCGTTGGCAATATGACGCAACCGAAGATAAAATTTTTACCCTTACGAACAGTACGTATGATGTATTACAACATTTGCCTGAACCGGTGTTGGCTAAGCTGTATTTTACGCCGGAACTTGAACAACGTAATCCGAATTTGCGCCAAATGTTTGATAATGTGCGCATTCTTTTGCAAAAATATAAAGAAGGCTCAAAGGGCAAGTTTGAATATAAAATTTATCATCCGAAATTTTTAAGCGAAGAAGAAGATTTGGCTTTGGCGGCCGGTGTGCAAGCCGTGCCATTGATAGACATTAACCAAAATGCGCTGTTTGGATTAACTTTTGAAGATACGTTGCAAAACACAGCCGTTATTCCGTTTTTCTCATATGGTCAACCGGGTGCCCTTGAACAGGAAATGACGGAAAAACTTTACCAAATGTATCGCACCAAAAAGAATTTGGGTGTGATAACAGATGTGCCGTTATTCGGTTCAACCGAAAACGACGGCACTTATGTGCGTGATCCGTGGCAAATTATCAGCGTTTTACAAGAAGGCTATAATGTGGTTAATATTATTCATCCGGAAGATTTCGATCATCCGATGGATGCGCTGTTATTGTTTGTGCCGCGACACATGTCGGAAGAAATGATTGAGCGAATCAAAACCTATTCGCGAAGCGGCGGGAAAATTGTGGCGGTGCTTGATCCGGCCAATGAAGCTTCTCGGCTTTATTCTTACAGTAATCAACCGTTGGAGCCGACAGATTTGGGCGAGCTTGAAAAATTTTGGGGTTTCAAATTTTACGGCGACTATGTGGTGGCCGATTTGCAAAATTCAATCACGGTTGATGCCACAATAAACTATAATACAAATCCGACGTTTTCACAGGACGTAATACAGTTTCGTTTGCCTAAAGAAGATATGAATCCTACCCATCCGGTGACACAAAATTTGCATGAGATGATGTTTGCTTCAAGTTCAATTATTATGCCCGATCAGGTAGCGTTGCAGCAAAAAAGAATAGCCTTTTTTCCGCTCTTAAAAGCCGGCGACATTTCATCAGTCATGACGGCTAAAGTTGTGCTCGACGGACTGAATCCGCAACAGATTTTGAGATATTTTGAACCGGATGAGAATCAGAAAATTTTGGCCGCTGAAGTAATCGGTTTGACTGAAGATAATCCGTTTGACTTAATTGTTATCGGTGATTCAGATTTTCTGTACGACACATTCTGGTCGGACAAACAGCAATTTTTGGAAAAATCATATCGCAATGACAAATTTGATAATGCTAATTTTCTGCTTAATGCACTGGACTTCTTAACATATAACCAAACTCTGTTGGAACTACGCGGTAAGCGCAGTTCGTCGCGACAATTTAAGGATGTTGAACAAATGCGCCGCATAAATACCATGCATTTTAAACAGCAGGAAAACGCTATATTTGATGAAATTAATGCGGCAAAAGTGGCCATGGAAGAAGTGTGGAACAAGAAAAATTTTGAAGAACGCGAAAATTTCACGGCTGATGAACTGGCAGCAATTACCAATGTTAGGCAACATTTAAATGAACTGCGCCAGAAATTAAGTGATGTGCGCTATACCATGTTTCAAGATATTAAAAACGTGGCCGACAAAGTGGCAATATTTAATATTATTCTGGTGCCGGGAATTATTTTTGTTTTACTCAGCTTATATTATTTATACCGATTAATACGAACACATCATAAACAATGTGCAAGTTTCAAATTCGACAGACAGCTGCAAAAATTGTCTTTAGGTTGTTTAATATTGCTTCTTTTAAGTTTTGCAGGGGTTTATTGGAGTAACTTTAGTGCTGTTGATGCGTACGAAAATAAACCGGCGTTTCCGGAAGTAATCAAGCAATTCAATAACATTAACAGGATTGTGTTGAAAAATCACCAAACAACGCTAACCTTTTTCAAACAGGACGGTCTATGGAAATTGAAAGAAAATCAGGATCTTCCGGTATATCAGGAGCGCATGCGCCGTTTGTTAACCACAATAAGCGACGCCACATTTTTCGTGCGTAAATCAAATAAGGCCGAAAATTTATCTATCTTCAAATTAAGCCCGATAGAAGACAAGAATTCTCAAACAATAGAGGTGAGTTTGCAAAATGACGATACGGTCGTTCAATCTTTCTATTTGGGCGATATTAATGTTGATTTGGGACGCGGTGCCAGATCGGCTTTCGTGCGCTTCGCCGATCAATTTCAGGTATGGCAAATTAAAGCTGATTTTGTGGATATGGACTTAGATTGGCACAATTGGCTATATGGTAGTCTGTGGAATTTACGCTACGGGCGGTTGATTGCGGCGGACAACAGCGAAAAAGAGCAACAACGGGCCGTTATTTTGATGAAAGAAATGCTGAATACGCCAATTGAAGAAGTAACGGAGATACCATCAAGTGCGCCACGTAAGCAATTAGTGCTTAATATTGAAGACGGCAATAAAGTGACCATATCATTTTATCAGGAAAAAGACAAAGTATATGCGGTATATACATTTGATGAAAATAACCAAAATTATCATTTGCAGTTGCTTGCCAAATATCTGACGAATAAGGCTGTAACGATTAGTCCGGAAAGAGTGGAGAAAATATTAAATGTGCTCAGACAATAAATTCAGTTTGAAAAAAATGGCGGCGACGGCGAGTATCGGCACGGCGCTGATTTTGTGTATTATTAAAGCCGGCGCGGCGTTTTATACGGGTTCTCTGTCGGTATTAAGTTCAATGATAGACAGCTTATCCGACGTTGTGTCATCAATGGTTACGTTTGCCGCGGTTCGATTTGCCGATAAGCCTTTAACAGACCGCCACCGCTACGGCTATGGCAAGGTGGAGTGTGTCAGCGCCTTGGTTCAGGCTGCGTTCATTGTCGGTTCTGCTGCGTTTATTTTATATGACGGTGTCAAACGCTTCATCAATCCGGTACCCATGCAACAAACCGTTTTTGGTATTGTTATTATGTGCATTAGTATTGGTCTAACATTGTTGCTGATAGCTTTTCAAAAATATGTGGTCAACAAAACCAAATCAAAGGCAATTGCCGCCGACAGCATGCATTATGTGGTGGATATTTTGAGTAATTCGGCGGTTATTTTATCGTTGATTGTGGTGCATTTTTTACATTGGGAATGGGTTGATATTGTGATTGCAATTCTGATAGCCGTTTATTTGATTTTCAATGCTTATGAAATAACGGTGGATGCGCTGAGCGAAATTACGGATGCCGAAGTTGACGCAGCCATAAAGGAAGATATTTTGGCTGAGGTACGACAGGTTGAGGGTGTGTTGGGATGTCATGATTTCCGAAGCAGGGTATCCGGCTCAAGAATGTTCATTGAATTGCATGTAGAAATGGACGGGAATTTAACCTTATTCGCGGCGCACGAGGTGGCAGATAAAGTGGAACAAGCCATTCAAAATCGTTTCAGTCACGCACAAGTTATTATTCACCAAGATCCGCATGGTATTGACGAATACCGATTAGATCATCAGATTAACGGGTTTGGCGGCGGCCGGATTTCTTCTTAAGCGGCAATTGCAATGTAAAAACAGAACCTTTGTCTAAGGTGCTTTGTGCCTTGATAATACCGTTTGCTTTAGTGATCAAACTGCGCACAATGGCTAATCCCAATCCTGAACTTTTAGACTTTGGATCAGCAGAGTAAAACGGCTCAAAAATATGCTTCATTTGTTCTGCGGAAATTCCGATTCCCGTATCGGCAATATTGATGCATACATTACCTTTTTTAGCTTTACCGGTAATAGTCAAAGTGCCACCGTTCGGCATGGCCAAGTCGGATCGTAGCCATGTCGT